>PUMS01000130.1 GCA_003551485.1 Phycisphaeraceae bacterium
CCCACTTCCGGGGGCGGGGGGGGTTACTTGGTTGAGGAGGAGGTGGCCTTGCTGCTGCTGCTGTTGCTGGCGGTGTTGGTTTCCTCGCCGAGGTACTGGGCCACCAGTTCCGACTCGCCGACGGTGGTGCCGATCTGTTCGCGGGTCTGGGCGCCGGCGGCCTCGGCGATGGCGGCGGCATCCTCGATCTCTTCCTCGCGGGTGGCCGCGGCCTCGGCCGGGGGCTCGGCGAGCTTGACCACCCGCATCTGCGTGTAGGGCTTGAAGCCGGTGCCGGCCGGGATCAGGTGGCCCAGCAGCACGTTCTCCTTCAGGCCCACCAGCGTATCGGTGCGCGCGGCCAGGGCGGCCTCGGTGAGCACCTTGGTCGTCTCCTGGAAGCTGGCGCCGGAGAGGAACGAATCGCTCTGCAGCGAGGCCTTGGTGATGCCCAGCAGCAGGGTGCGGCCGGAGGCGGGCTTGCACCGGGTGGCCTTGGCCGGCTCCTTGCCCTCGGCCTCGGCGCGGGCGATGGCATCCTTGATCTCGGCCCTGGTCACCAGCGCGCCCACCGGCAGGTTCGTCCCGCCCGGCTCCTTGATCCGGCCCATGCTGGCGATGCGCTCGTTGGCCTCGCGGAAGGTGAGCTTGTCGACCACCTCGTTGGGCAGCAGGTCGGTATCGCCGGGGTTGTCGATGCGGACCTTGCGCAGCATCTGGGCCAGGATGATCTCGATGTGCTTGTCATCGATGGTCTGGCCCTGGGCGCGGTAGACGCTCTGGACCTCATCCAGCAGGTAGATGAACAGGGCCTCCTCGCCCTTGATGCGCAGGATGTCGTGGGGGATGAGCGGCCCGTCGATCAGGGCATCGCCGGCGGCGATGTAGTCGCCGGTGTGCACCAGCAGGTGGCGGTCTTGGGGCACGTGGTGCTCGACCTCCATGCCCGAGTCGCTGCGGACGATGATGGTCATCTTGCCGCGCCGCTTGTCGCTGCGCAGCTCGACAAGGCCGGAGATTTCGGCCAGCACGGCCGCATCCTTGGGCTTGCGTGCCTCGAAGACCTCGGTGACGCGGGGCAGACCGCCGACGATGTCGGCCGTGCCCTTGGCCTCCCGCGGCTGGCGCGCGAGCATCTGCCCGGCACTGACCGCGTCGCCTTCCTGCACCTCGATGCGCGCCTTGGCGGGCAGGAAGTGGACGTCGAGAATCTTGCCCTGCTCATCCTCGATGATGATCTGCGGGTGCTTCTCGCCCTTGTGCTCGATGACGACCAGGGCGCCTTCGCGGGGCGGTTCGCCGGCGACGGCGCCGGCGGCCTGCCGGCCGCGGGTGGCGGCGCCCTCGCGTTCGGGGCGGACGGTCTCGCCGACCTCGATGTCGCGGAACCGCACCACACCGGGCTTCTCGGCCAGGATGGGGGTCAGGTGCGGGTCCCACTTGACCAGCACCTGGCCCTTCCTGACCTGCTCGCCTGGCTTGACCGGAATGTAGGCGCCGTACTGGACCTTGCACTTTTCAAGCTCGCGGCCCTTGGCATCGAGCACGACCAGTTCGCCGTTCTTCTTCAGCGACACCAGCACCTCGTTGCCTTCGGGGTCCTTGCCGGGCACCTCGGAGCAGTCGCGCAGCTCGACGGTGCCGTTGTGCACGGCGCGGTACTCGCTCTCGGCGAGCGTGCGCTGGCCGACGCCGCCGGTATGGAAGGTGCGCATGGTGAGCTGCGTGCCCGGCTCGCCGATGGACTGGGCGGCGATGATGCCCACGGCCAGGCCCGGCTCGACGAGCTGGCCGCTGGAAAGGTCCATGCCGTAGCAGCGGGTGCACACGCCCTGGCGGGCCTCGCAGGTCAGCGGCGAGCGGACCATGACGCTGTCGATGCCCAGGTCCTCGATCTTGCGCGCCCCCTCGGGGGTGACGATCTGGTTTTCCTCGACGATCAGTTCATCGGTGATGGGGTTGCGGATCGTCTCGCGGGCGATGCGGCCGACGATCTGCTGGCGCAGGGGCACGTCGATCTCCTCGCCCTTGTAGATCGCGTGCTTGGTCACGCCGCGGCGGGTGCCGCAGTCTTCCTCGCCCACGAACACGTTCTGGGCCACGTCGGCCAGCTTGCGGGTGAGGTAGCCCGAGTCCGCGGTCTTCAGCGCCGTGTCGGCCAGGCCCTTTCGCGCGCCGTGGGTGGAGCTGAAGAACTCGAGCACGCTCAGGCCCTCGCGGGCGTTGGCCTTGATGGGCGTTTCGATGATCTCGCCCGAGGGCTTGCTCATCAGCCCGCGCATGCCCGCGAGCTGCTTGATCTGCGTGACGTTGCCGCGGGCGCCCGAGTCGCTCATCAGCCACACGGGGTTGAGGTAGCGGCGGCCGTCCTTGCTCTCGATGGGCACCGGCTGCTCGGCATCGTCGCGCCGGTCCTCGCGCAACTCGATCAGCAGGGCCTTGGTCACCTGCTCGCCGCAGTGGGTCCACAGGTCCAGAAGCTGCTGGTAGCGCTCGCGCTCGGTGATGGCGCCGGCGTAATACTGCTTCTCGACGCGGTCGGCCCGCTTCTGCGTGGCGTCGATGATGGGCTGCTTCCTGGCCGGGATGCGCAGGTCGGTGATGCCGAAGCTGAGGCCGGCCACCGTCGAGCGCTTGAAGCCGATGTCCTTGAGCCGGTCGAGGATGTCGATCGTCGCCGGCCGGCCGCGCATGGCGTAGGTGTCGGCGATCACCCTCGAGCAGCCCTTCTTGCCCAGAGCGCAGTTGTAGAAGGGCATGCCGTCGGCGAGGATGTCGTTGAAGATCAGCCGGCCGACGGTGGTGAGGATGCGGCCCAGCGGCGGCCAGGGCTCAACGTCGCCGCCCTGGTCGTTGACCACGCCGCTGTAGCGCCCGCCCTTGATCTTGACCACGATCGGCTGGTGGATGGCGATCTTGCCAAGCTCGTAGGCCATCACCGCCTCGGCCGGGTCCTTGAACTCGCGGATGCTGCGCAGGCGGGCGAGCATCTTCTCATCGAGTTCGCCGCTGTGCTCGAGCAGCTCCTTTCGCACGTCCTCTTCCGGCGGCTCGGGCATGCTGGTGAGGTAGTAGACGCCCAGCACCACGTCCTGGGAGGGGCTGATGATGGGCTGGCCGTTGGCCGGCGAGAAGACGTTGTGGGGCGAGAGCATCAGCACGTGGGCCTCGGCCTGGGCCTCGACGCTCAGGGGCAGGTGCACGGCCATCTGGTCGCCGTCGAAGTCGGCGTTGAAGCCGGTGCAGACCAGCGGGTGGATGCGGATGGCGTTGCCCTCGACCAGCACCGGCTCGAAGGCCTGGATGCCCATGCGGTGCAGGGTCGGGGCGCGGTTGAGCAGCACCGGGTGCTGGTAGATGACCTCCTCGAGGATGTCCCAGACCTCGGGGTCGCGCCGCTCGAGCATCTTCTTGGCGCTCTTGATGGTGTCGGCCAGGCCGTGCTCCTTGAGCTTGCGGATGATGAACGGCTGGTAGAGCTCCAGGGCGATCTTCTTGGGCAGGCCGCACTGGTGCAGCTTCAGCTCCGGGCCGATGACGATCACCGACCGGGCCGAGTAGTCCACCCGCTTGCCCAGCAGGTTCTCGCGGAAGCGGCCCTGCTTGCCCTTGATCATGTCGGTGAGCGACTTGAGCGGCCGGTTGCTCGAGCCCAGCACGGGCCGGCGGCAGCGGCCGTTGTCGAACAGCGCATCGACCGACTGCTGGAGCATGCGCTTCTCGTTGCGGATGATGACCTCGGGGGCGTTGAGGTCCATCAGCTTCTTGAGGCGGTTGTTGCGGTTGATGATGCGGCGGTAGAGGTCGTTGAGGTCGCTGGTGGCGAAGTTGCCGCTCTCCAGCAGCACCAGGGGCCGCAGGTCGGGCGGGATCACGGGGATCACGTCCATAACCATCGACTCGGGGCTGTTGCCGCTGTGGCGGATCTGCTCGACGATCTTGAGCCGCTTGGACAGGTCCTTGACCTTCTGCTTGCTGCGGGTGGCCTTCAGCTCGGCGCGCAGCTCGGTGGCCAGGGCGTCGAGGTCCAGCCGGCGCAGCAGTTCCTTGACCGCCTCGGCGCCCATCCCTGCGGTGAAGGCGCTGCCGTACTCATCCTGGGCCTTGCGGAACTGGTCCTCGGTGAGCAGCTCGCGCTGCTTGAGCGGGGTGTCGCCGGGGTCGATGACGGCGTAGTCCTGGAAGTAGATGACCTTCTCCAGGTCGCTGGTCTTCATCCCCAGCAGGTTGCCCAGGCGCGAGGGCATGCTCTTGAAGAACCAGATGTGGACGATGGGCGCGGCGAGGTTGATGTGGCCCATGCGCTTGCGCCGCACGCGGCTGTGGGTGACCTTCACCCCGCAGCGGTCGCAGATGATGCCCTTGAACTTGGTGCCCTTGTACTTGCCGCAGGCGCACTCGTAGTCGCGCTCCGGGCCGAAGATGCGCTCGCAGAACAGCCCGTCGCGCTCCGGTCGGTAGGTGCGGTAGTTGATCGTCTCGGGCTTCTTGACCTCGCCGAAGCTCCAGCTCCGGATGTCGTTGGCGCTGGCCAGCGAGACCTTGACGCTGCCGTAGTCGTTGACGCGGTCGTATACGGTTTCAGCCATGATGAGTTCGCTCCGCAACCAGGGGCGAGGCGGCCCGATGCGGGCCGCGGGGTGGGTTTCATACTCAGGTCAGTTCAATCGGGAACGGCCGGCACCACCAGGACCTTGTCGCCGCCGCGCGCCCGCAGCCGGTCCTGGACCTGCCCAGGCTGCTCCACGCAGGCGTGCGCGGGCAACCCGGGCCGGGCGGGGGTGACGATCAGGTAGAGCCACTGGCCTTCCTCGATGTAGCCATCATCGCCGGCCGTTCACTTTCCAACCACGCCCCATCACGAAGCCAGGCCGGCTGCCTCACAGCAGGCCGGTGGCGTCGCTGGAGGCCTTTTCCATCGTGATGTTCAGGCCCAGGCCCTTGATCTCGTTGCACAGCACATCGAAGGCCACGGGCATGCCCGCCTCGAGGGTGTTGGTGCCCTTGACCATCGACTCGTAGATCTTGGTGCGGCCCTCGACATCGTCGCTCTTGACCGTCAGAAGCTCCTGGAGCACGTGCGCTGCGCCGTAGGCCTCCAGGGCCCAGACCTCCATCTCGCCGAAGCGCTGGCCGCCCGTGCGCGCCTTGCCGCCCAGCGGCTGCTGGGTGATCAGCGAGTAGGGGCCGGTGGCGCGGGCGTGGATCTTGTCGTCCACCAGGTGGTGCAGCTTCAGCAGGTACATCATGCCCACCGTCACCCGCTGGTCGAACGGCTCGCCCGTGCGGCCGTCGAAGAGCGTGACCTTGCCGCTGGGCGGCATCTTCACCAGCAGCTCGTCGGGGCGCGGCGCCTGCCTGCTCTTTTCCAGGTCGGCGGCGCGCTTCTCGACGTACTTGTTGGCCTCCTCGATGACCTGGTGAATCTGCTTCTCGCTGGCGCCGTCGAACACGGGCGTGACGGCCTGGAAGCCCAGCACGCCGCAGGCCCAGCCCAGGTGGGTCTCGAGAATCTGGCCCACGTTCATGCGGCTGGGCACGCCCAGGGGGTTGAGCAGCACATCCACGGGCGTGCCATCCTCGAGGAAGGGCATGTCCTCGACCGGCACCACGCGGGCGATCACGCCCTTGTTGCCGTGGCGGCCGGCCATCTTGTCACCCACCGAGAGCTGGCGCTTGGTGGCCAGGTAGACCTTGACCATCTCCAGCACGCCCGAGGGCAGCTCATCGCCGCGCTTCATGTGCGCCAGCTTCCGCTGCTTCTCCTTGGCCAGGGCCTCGATGCGCGGCCAGAACTGGTTGTAGATCAGCTCCGCCTGGCGGCGGCCTTCCTTGTTGCCCTTGATCCACTTGACGCTGAACGATTCGATCTGCTCGAGCACCACCTCGGTGATGTCGCTGGCGCCGACCTTCTGGCGGGTCGAGGGGTCGATCATCTGCGAGCCGGTGACCTCGTTGACCTGCTCGACCATCTCCTTGAACAGCGAGACGGCGCGCTCGTCCATCTCCTGCTCGTACTGGCGCATCTCGGCCCGGAGCTGCTTCTTCTGCTCCTCGTTCATGTGCATCCGGCGGCTGAAGCGCTTGGCGCCGATGACGATGCCCTCGGTGCCCGCGGGCACCTCGAGCGAGTCGTTCTTCACATCCTCACCGGCGCGGCCGAAGATGGCGTGCAGCAGCTTTTCCTCGGGGCTGAGCTCGCTCTTGCTCTTGGGCGAGACCTTGCCCACCAGAATGTCGCCGGGGTTGACGTAGGAGCCGATCTCGATGATGCCGTTCTCATCGAGCTTGGCCAGCATCTTCTCCGAGACGTTGGGGATGTCGCGGGTGAACTCCTCGCGGCCGAGCTTGGTCTCGCGGATCTCGACGTCGAACTCCTCGATGTGGATCGAGGTGAACACGTCATCCTTCACCAGCCGCTCGCTGATGACGATGGCATCCTCGAAGTTGTAGCCGTCGAAGGTGTTGAAGGCCACCAGCACGTTGGCGCCCAGGGCCAGCTCGCCATCCTTGCACGCCGGGCCGTCGGCGATGATCTGCCCGGCCTTGACCTTCTCGCCGAGGCCGACGACCGGCTTCTGGTTGAGGCAGGTGCGCTCGTTGAGGCCGCGGAACTTGCGAAGCTCGTACTCATCGGCGTTGTCGATGATGATCCGCTGGGCGTCGACGTAGGTCACCGTCCCGCCGTTGCGGGCCCGCACGAGCATGCCCGAGTAGCGGGCGACCTCCTTCTCCATGCCCGTGGCCACGCAAGGCGGCTCGGTGCGGGTCAGGGGCACCGCCTGGCGCTGCATGTTCGAGCCCATCAGCGCCCGGTTGGCATCGTCGTGCTCGAGGAAGGGGATCAGCGCCGCCGACACGCCCACGATCTGCTTGGGGCTGATGTCGACGTAGTCGACGTCCTTGGCCGTCACCTGCGACAGGTCGCCGTCGACCCGCGCCAGCAGGATGCCGCCGCGCAGCTTGCCCCCGGCATCGACCACGTCCGTGGGCGCCAGGGTACACTTCATCTCCTCATCGGCGCGCAGGTACTGGATGTCGCCGCTGAGCCTGCCGTTCCTGGCCACGCGGTAGGGGGTGAGCAGGAAGCCGTAGTCATCGACCTGCGAGTAGATGCCCAGCGAGCAGATCAGGCCGATGTTGGTCCCTTCCGGGGTCTCGATCGGGCAGACGCGGCCGTAGTGGGAGATGTGCACGTCGCGCACCTCGAAGCCGGCGCGCTTGCGGTTGAGCCCGCCCGGGCCCATGGCCGAGAGCGTCCGCTCGTGCTTGAGCTGGCTGAGCGGGTTGGTCTGATCGACCACGTGGCTCAGCTCGCTGCGGCCGAAGAAGTGCTCGATGGCGCTGGAGATCGCCTTGCTGTTGATCAGGTCGGCGACCTTGGCCAGCTCATCGGGCTCCTTGACGCTCATCCGCTCCTGCACGGTGCGGCGGAGCTTGAGAAAGCCCTTTCGCATCTCCTCGACGGCCAGCTCATCGAGCGTGCGCAGCCGCCGGTTGCCCAGGTGGTCGATGTCATCGACGCGGGCCTTGTTGCGGCTGGAGCGCAGGTCGAGGATGTACTTGATCACGTGCAGGAAGTCCTCGCCCCGCAGCTTCATCTCCTCCTCGGGCACGTCCAGGTCGAACTTGCGGTTGACGCGGAAGCGGCCGACCTTGCCCAGGCGGTATCGGTTCTCATCGAAGAACTTCTCGGCGAACAGGTCGCGGGCCTTCTCGACCTGCGGCGGGTTGCCCGGCCGCAGCCGGGCATACAGCGCCAGCAGCGCCGCCTCGTGCTCGCTCACCTCCACCCCCTCCAGCGCCGCCTGCTTCTCCTCGGCGATCGTGTTGAGGATCAGGGGGTCCGAGGCATCGAGGATGACGGAGACGTTCTCGAGGCTCGAGGCCATCACCTTGTCGATGTTGGTCCCGATCTGGTGGCCGACGGCGACGACCTCCTCGCCGGTCTCGGTGTCGATGATGGGGGCGGCGGCGTAGTGCTCGGGCTTGAGGTCCTTCACCGGCACCTCGACCACCTCGTAGAAGGCCCGCAGCAGGGCATCGGTGGTGGCGAACTGCTCGTCGATGGCCCGCAGGAAGGTGGTGGCGGGGATTTTCGTGCTCTGGTCGATGCGCATCGTGAGCACGTCCTTCTTGGTCACCTCCAGCTCGATCCACGAGCCGCGCTCGGGGATGATCCGGGCCGAGTGCAGCGGCCGGTCGGCCTCGGCGCTGGCGATGGAGAAGTCCACGCCCGGCGAGCGGTGGAGCTGGTTGACCACGACGCGCTCGGCGCCGTTGATGATGAACTCGCCCCCGCCCATGAGCACGGGGATTTCGCCGAGGTAGATTTCCTCCTCGGGAATCTCGGCCACGTCCTTGCGCACCAGGCGCACGCCCACGCGGAAGGGCATGCCGTAGGTCAGGCGCAGCTCGCGGCACTCATCGGGGGTGTAGCGGGGCTCATCCAGCTTGTAGTAGAGATACTCAAGCTGCATGTTCCCATCGTAGCTCTCGATGGGAAACACCTCGCGCAGCAGGGCCTCGATGCCGAGCTGGCTGTTTCGCTTGTCGTGGGCCTTGTCGTCCTGGAGGAATCGCTCGTAAGCCTTCCTCTGGACCTCGATCAGATCGGGGACGGGCAAAGCGTCCCCATGACGGGAGTAGTCGCGCACGGCGGTCATGTACATCGATCACCTCTGGTCGTGACGGTTCGATGCAGGGTTGAAACAGGAATGATGCTGGTATGGGCGTCCCTGGGCACGGCGTTGGGGTCTGGCGGCGGTGAACCCGGTAGTATAGACCGACCGGAAAGGATATGCAACCCGCGTGCCAGCGGCCAGTCCGCCGGGCCAAATCCCCCCGCCCCGCGACCCTTGTGGTGCAGGCTTCCAGCCTGCCCTGAAAACAACTCCCTCTCCCCCGGGAGAGGGCTGGGGTGAGGGGAGAGCCGCTGGGCCCGTCCGAATCTGCCCTCACCCCCGGCCCCTCTCCCGAGGGGAGAGGGGAGGAAGACCCGTCCGTCGGCCCTGGGCCC
>PUMS01000179.1 GCA_003551485.1 Phycisphaeraceae bacterium
CGGTTGGGGGGGGAGTTGGGGGTGGGTTGGGATTCGCGGTTCTGGGATTCGGTGCTGTGGGTGGTGGAGGGCTGGTCGAGGGCCTTGGGGGAAGAGGCGGCGGGCTTGTCGTCGCTGGCGGCCTTTTCCACATCGTCCTCGATGCCCTGGAGGCCGCGCTTGAACTCAACAATGCCACGGCCGAGGCTGCGGCCGACCTCGGGCAGGCGACCGCCGAAGATCAGCAGGGCCAGCACACCGAGGATCACCAGCTCCATCCAGCCGGGGCTCCAAAGCAGGATCGGGGTAGGTAGGGTCATGGCGTCTCGAAAGTCGGCCGGCCGGGCACGAACGGAGGCGCCGGCCGGAGGGGGGTAGTGAAGTCCGTGCCCGCCCGTCATTTAAGCGGGGGCAGGGGGTGGAGTCAACCGGTGCGGGGTGAGCCGCTGCCCTCTCCCGGAGGGAGAGGGAGTGCAATTCTCAGGGCAGTAGGCGAATGCCGCGGATCAGGCTACCTGCCCGCGTCTTCGGGGGCGGGGGCAGGGGCGGGGGGTTCGACGCCGGGGGTGCGGCGGTCGGTCTGGACGGTGGCTCGGATGTAAAGCACCGTCTCCCGCGGTGTGATGTTTTGCTCGTCTGAGCCATCCATTCTGGCGAATGCGGCGATGACAGCGCCGCCGTCGGGGATCGGTGCGGCCAGGCCGATGCCGGCCTGCTTTACCTCACGCAGCGTGCGGGGACCGTCGTGGGGCGCCTCTGTCGGACCGGGTCTGGTCTGACGTTGGGCGACGGCGGCTCTGAGGGCGATGCCATCGCGGCCGGTGTGGATGACCGGCTCGATGGCGAACCATGCGAAGCCGTGCTCGGTGTGCACCTCCTCTCCGTCGAGCACATCGTCCTCGGCCTCGATCCTGACGATCCGGGACTGTCCGGAGGGGATCAGTGTCCGCGTGGTGGCGAGCAGTTCGATGCCGTGCTCACCGTTCACCGCCGCGTGGTGGAAGGCCTCGGCCGCTTCGGTGCTGAAGGTGAGCCCACCATCGGCGAGTCGGCGCCGCAGGGCATCGAGCTTCGCAGGCTCGATGGTCAGAAGCAGGGCATCGACCGCGACGGTACGGTCCCACAGGGCGGAAAGCCGCTCGAGTAGATGCGACAGTTCCTCGTGATTGGCCGATGTGGTCGTAACGAGGAGGTGTTCCTTAAAGTATCGAAGATGGCTCTTGCCGCCACCCACCTCCCAGTCGTCAAATCGGCCCACCGAGGTCTGGACGATGTCGATCAGGTCTGCGATCGTATCGTCGGCAGAGGGCTCAAAACCGGCCCCACCATCGAACGGGAACGGCTCGACGAGTTGACGGCCCGTAAACAAACCCCCGTCTTCGGGGTGGCTCTCGATCCATTCCATAAAGGTGGCTGCAAGCGGCCGGATATCGTAGAGCCTCAATTCCAGGCCCTCATCCGCCTGACGCCGGGCCCGCCTCTCCTCCCCACCGGGTGGAGCAACATCGGCCTTCGCCGATTCATCCCGCAGCGGCTCCTCCTCCCCGCCGCCGGCGAAAGCCAGCGGCAGGACCAGGGCCAGACCAAGAACCGCCATCGTCCCCACGACGGCGCGGCGATACGGATTGCTCAGTACGTTCGCCATGGCTCACACTCCTCAATGGATGATAAATCCGAAACCCCGCGTCCAGGCCCGCGCTGCGCCCGGTCATCGAACGGACCGGATGCACCCACCACGAACGAACGCGACAACTTGGGCATTCTATCGCAGAGGTCCCCTTGCGGCCATGCACCTGCGCGGGGAAGGGCCTACGCACTACCCGAGCCATTGCAGGCCGGTTGCCCCGTGGGACGGTGGGGGGCACAATGAGCATACATCGTCCGGAGGCATCGAAGAAGCAGGAGAAGACCCATGCGAGATGCGTTCTGCCCGGTTGTGTGCTGCCATCGTGCAAGGTCCCGACATGCCGCGGCGGCCTGGAGTGTCCTGGTCCTCGTGGGCCTGATGGCCCCGCCCGTGGCGATCGCCGCGGCGGCGGAGGATGCCGAGGCCGAGGCCGAGCAGCGGGGTGTGCGGATCAGCTACCGGCTTCCCGTGCCCGATGAACTGCCGGCGCGATACCGCGTGACCCTGGCGATCACCGATCCCGACGACCCGCAGCGCATCCTCACCACGTTCCTCAACGGCGCGGTGCGCGAGGTGACGGAGCGGAACCGGGGCAGGTTCACCGACGCCTGGGATGGGCTGGATGACAACGGCATGCCCCTGCCGCCGGGCCGCTACGGGGTGCGCGGCATCCACATGCCGGCGATGCGCTGGTACGCGACCGAAGATGACCGCACCATCATCCCGCGGTTCATCGCGAGCATGGGCGACCCGTGGGCGCCGAAACTGGACCAGACGCTCGAGTTGCCCTGGCTCAGGGGCCACAGCTTCGGCCCGCCCATGGCCCTAGCCACCACGCGCGGCGGGCGGGCTGCGTTCTACTGGCAGTATGTCGAGAACTCGCACAACCCGTTGCTGCTCGACCTCAAGCGGCCCATCGGCCACGAGCAGGTGTTGAGCCGGTTCGAGTCGTGGGGCGCGGCGGGCGGCTGGGCCGTGGCCACCGATGGCGAGCAGGTCTGGGCCGTGACCGACAACGGCGGCATCCAGATCATCTACCGCGCCGACCGAAGGCCCTTCGGCAGCGACCGCGGCCGCTACCGCCAGAACGTGACCCGGCCCGAGGGCCACGTGACCTCGATCGATGCCTGGCACGATCAGGAAAGCGGCGATCGCCTGCTCTACACCGCGCAGCGCGGCCGCATCGTCGATGGCAACCGGGAGGATCGCGACCAGCCGGTCAACCAGGTCCACATCCTCGACGGCGACGATGCCGAACTTCTGGCCGCGGTGCCCCTGGACAACCCCCAGGCCATCCAGGTGACCCACGATGGCCGCCGGCTCTACGCCCTGCACCACCCGAACCGCGAGCGGTGGCAGGTCAGCCGCGTCGAACTGGAACGCGGCGTGTTCGCCGGCCCGTGGCAGCCGGTGGCCACGCTGGATGCGCCCGCCGATCCGTTCGACTTCCAGGTCGACCGCGAGGGCCGCATCTACATCAGCGTGCCGCGGCACAACCAGGTCTACCGGCTCGATCGCGAAGGCCGCGTGGAGCGGGCCTTCGGCGCCGGCCGCCAGCAGCAGCCGGGACAATACGATCCTGCCATCTTCATGGCACCGCACAGCCTGGCGCTGTGGGAGGATGCGGATGGAAAGCAGCGGCTGCTGGTCAACGAGCGGCAGGGGCCGTACCGAATCAGCGAGTGGTCGCTCGAGGGTGAACGGCTTCGCGAGTGGACTTTCCGCCCCAGCCCGCAGGCCCAGGGCCACGGCGACTTCGCCATCGACCCGCGCAACCGCCACCACGTCTACAACACCGGGCCCCACGGCCTGGTCCGCGCGGTGATCGACTACGAAAGCGGCCGGTGGCGGGTCGATGCGGTCTGGCCCGAGGTCCGCGGCAATCACCTCAAGCCGCGGATCATCCACCACGGCGATCACATGTACCTGGCGGTCACACGGTTCGGCGCTTCAGGTGAGCACATGCTGTTTCGAAGGGATGGGGACCGCTGGGTGCGCTCGGCGGGGCTGGTGCGCGAGGATGGCCGCGACTACCTCTGGCACGATGCCGCGGGCGATGGCCAGATTCACCGCTCGGAGCACGAAGGCCGCGAGGCGCGGATGCCCGCGCTGCGCTACTGGGGTGAGCAGTGGCTGGATGATCTGTCGATGACATCGATCCCCACGGGCGGTCACCGCATCCACCGCCTGCGCCCCACGGGCTTCGATGAGCATGGCAACCCCATCTACGATGGCGATGGGGATGGCCCGCGGTGGGAAGTGCTGCTGGAAGACCCCATCTTCAAGGGGCGTGCGGCCGGTGAGCCGGACCGTTACTACGGGCCCAACGAGCTGACCTCGAGCTTCAACATCGACTGGACCACCTTCACCGGCAGCGATGAGGATGGCTTCTTCGTCAACGCCATGGGCGGGCCGGCGCTGCCCCATCGCGGCGTGCGGTCGATCGGCACGGCGGGCAACCGCGCTTCGCAGATCAAGATCGCCCGCTGCGTGCCCGATGAGGGTGGCCCGCCACGGATGCAGTGGCGCATCGGCCGGAAGCACCTGGGCAACCGGCCCGACCGGCCTGGCGAACTGTTCGGCACGATGCACATCAACCCGCCGGTCAACGGGGTGCTGGGCGTACACGATGGCCACGGGCTGTACCACCTGTTCACCGAGTCGGGCTTCTACCTCGATACGCTGATGGTCAGCGCAGCGCAACCGGGCTTCCGCGGGCGGTGGGGGCCGCTGCGCGGCGGGGTGTATGCCCACTTCGAGCACGATGCCGGTGAGTTCTGGACGCAGACGGTGCACTACGAGCACGATGGCCGTGTCTACCTGGCCATGGGCCGCAGCCGGGTCAACATCTACGAGTTGGAAAACTACCCGCTCGATGAGCCGGTGTACCACTACATCGAGCACATCGACAGCCGGATCGACATTGCCCCCGAGCAGATCGCCCCACCCGACGAGCACGCCCAGCGCCTCCGCCAGTGACGGCGCTGCGCCCGGCGGGAAGCAGCGTAGGACCGGATGGCAGGCGCGCGGCAGATCGGGTAGGCAGGGCCCCCTCTTTCGGGGGTGCCCCGTCCCCCGCCCCCCCTACCGCCGTGCGTACGGCTCCGTACACGGGGTTCAGGTCAGGCACGGGGGCGCATCGATGTCCGGGAGCACCTCAGGGCGGTACGCGGTACGCACCGCCGGACAAGTCCCCCGTGACACCCTGCGCTCAGGCGCCGTGAGGGCGGGTTACGGTGGGGCGCTGGGTGCAGGGTGGTGGGGCGAGGTCTTCGGGGTCGGCAGTCTGACGCAGATGGGTCAGCGTGGGGCCTTCGGGAAACTCGGGGATCAGCGCGCCAAGCCGCTGCATGGCCTCGAACGCGAACACCCGCGCCTCGGCAGCGCCCCAGGTGCTCTCGGGAACCAGCCGCAGGCCCGTGCCCCGGCGCTGGATGGGCAACTTGATGAGGCGCTGGGTGTTGTCCTGGCCGCGGTGGATGGTCTGCCACCGGCCCTGGCCGTCGCGCAGCTCGATGCGGTAGCCGCGGATCAGCGTGGCGGGCACGAGGCAGCGGTCGCCGCGCTGGGGGTAGCTGCACGGCATGCGCTTGTCGTTGCGCAGGTCGCTGTCGAAGACCATCCGCACGCCGCCGATATCCACCGGCCGCGGCCAGGTCAGCTCCAAGCACCCGCCGAGCGGGCCGGTCCAGGCGTGGCGCTCATCGCCGCGGTCGCGATCAAGGCCGTCGAGGACGCGGCGGGGCTCATCGCCATCGCCGGTGAGGGTGGCACCCTCGGCCCCGGCGGTGAGCGGGTCGATCGGCCGCATCAGGCCGGGCAGCCACTGATCATCGTCCATCAGCGCGTGTTGAAGCGCTTCGATGCGGTCGGGGTAGAGCGCTGCCGGGTCTACCGCGTGCCTCGTGGCGATCGCCGCGGCGGTGCCCGCGGCCTGTCCGAGCATGGCGCAGGTGGCCATGACGCGCGTCGAGGAGAGGGCCGCATGGGTGGTCGAGATGTTGCGGCCGGCGAACATGAGGTTGGGCACGTTGATCGAGTAGAGGCAGCGGTAGGGGATGCCGTAGGGCGAGGGCGCATCGTGGAAGATGGTGGGCTTGTCCGGGTAGAGCAGGCCCGCGGGGTGGTGGTCATCCATGGTCCAGCCGCCGTAGGCGATGATGTCGTCGAACTCGCCGCCGGCGGTGATGTCGTTCTGCGTGAGGATGTGGGGGCCTTCGTAGCGGCGGTTCTCGCGCTTGCCGGGCAGGGCGCCCATCCACTCCAGGGCCCAGTTGGCGGCCTTGTCCCGCTCGGGGGCGCGGTTCTTGATGTAGTCCCACACGCCCCAGGCGGCCTTGAGCAGGTCGTCGCGCAGCCGTTCGGCATCGGCGATGGTGTCGTCGATACCGCCCAGTTCCAGCCACCAGAAGTTGGCCCCCTGCACGCCGTTGATGCGGTAGGCCAGGTCCTCGGGCTTCTCGAAGCGCCACGCCCACTTCGGTGGGATGCACGGATGGGGGTGGTCGGTCCGCCGCAGTTGAATGAGGATCGAGTTGCCCATCGTGCGGTGGTCGGCCCGCGGCGGCTCGATGTCTTCATCGAACTCAGCGGCCGACTCGCGGCCCCAGCGGCAGTGGGCCCCTGTCAGCGGGGCGAGGATGCTGTCGCCGGAGCAGTCGATGAAAAGGCCGGCCTCGATGCTGTGCCAGGTCTGCGTGGTGAGCTGCCAGGCGTGGACGGCGGCGATGCGCCCGCGGTGCATGGTCGCATCCGCGCAGGAGGCATTGAGCAGCAAAGTCAGCCCCGGCTGGAAGGCCGCCTTGCCGTAGAGGACGCTGTCCCAGATCGAGTAGTTCAGCGAGGGGTTGCGGTAGAGGTTGTCGAGCTGGATTTCCTCGAGGATGCCCGCTTCCTTGTTGTCCTGGCCGTGGGCGCCGCAGATCCACATGCGGACCTCGCTCGAGGCATTGCCGCCGAAGACAGGCCGGTCGTGAACGAGGCAGACCTTCGCCCCGTGCCGCGCTGCGGCGATGGCGGCGCACATGCCCGCCATCCCACCGCCGACGACACAGACATCGAATCGGTGCTCGATCTGTCGCAAACCATTCACGCCAGAGGCCTCCTGAGCCGCGGCTGAGTTTCAGGTGCGGTGCACCACAGTGCTGCATCGCGGTCGAGCATTGTAGACCCCGAGCAGGATGGCGAGAAGGACGGGTCTGCGACGTTTCTCCGGCCCCCAAGGTGAAGGGTGGGTAGAGCGAGGCTTTCAGGCCAGGCTGGAAGCCTGCACCACAAACGGGTCCCCGTTCCGCCTTGGTGACTGCCAGTGCACAGGGGCCGGGGGGGGTTACGGGATGCGTTGGGCGATGCGGCGGAAGTGGTGACCGCTGGCCCAGAGTCTCAGGGCCAGCTCGAGTTGGCGCGGGCGTTTGATCAGCGTGCCCGCCAGCAGCTTCCAGTAGAGCACCCGGCCACGGTGAAGCAGGCCGAGATGGAGGCTGACCCGGCCCAGCGACACCAGCGAAGCGAGCGTTCGGCGCAGGCTTAACCGTGAGGGCCGTTGGGCGGGGCGGTAATCGCGCAGGAACGCCTTGAGCCGCTGGTAATAGGGCCTCGGGGCGTAGAGATAGCGCATGGCGCGGCGGTAGCCGTCCTTGAGCAGGTCCATGGGTATCCGCGTCTGGATGTTGGTCGTGCCGTCGACGTTGTCGCCGGTGGAGGGGCCCAGCAGGCGGCCCTCGACGCTGAGGCGCTGAAACAGCTTCGTGCCGGGCGGCGCCTGCAGCAGGCCGAGCATGGCCGTGCAGATGCCCGTTCGCTGGATGAACTCGACCTGGCGCTGGATGGATGTATCGGTGTCGGAATCGAAGCCGACGATGAACCCGGCCTGGACCTGAATCCCCGCCGCGTGCAGCTTGCGCACATCCGCCTGCATGTCGCGGCGGAGGTTCTGGCGCTTGCCGCACTCGGCCAGGGCCGTCGGCTCGGGCGTCTCGATGCCGATGAAGACGGCGTCGAAGCCCGCCGCGACCATGCGACGGGTCAACTCGGCATCATCGGCGAGGTTGATCGAGGCTTCGGTGCTCATCGGCATTCGCGGCTTGCCCCGCCGCCAGAGTGCCAGGGCATCGAGCAGTTCGCCGGCGGCCTTGCGGTTGCCGATGAAGTTGTCATCCACGAAGAAGATCGACCCTCGCCAGCCCGCGGTGTAGAGGGCGTCGAGTTCGGCGATCATCTGCGGCACGGTCTTGGTCCGCGGGCGGCGGCCGAACAGGGCGGTGACGTTGCAGAAGTCGCAGTCGAAGGGGCAGCCGCGGCTGAACTGCACCGCCATCATCGCATAGCGGTGCATGTCCAGCAGGTCCCAGCGCGGCGGGGGTGTCTCTCGAACGTCCGGCTTGCCCTCGGCGCGGTAGACCGGCCGCGGCCGGCCCGCTGCAAGGTCGGCCAGGAACGCCGGAAGCGTCTGCTCGGCCTCACCAAGCACGAGGTGGTCCACGTCGGTGAAGGCCTCCGGCTCGCAGGTGAACAGCGGCCCGCCGCAGACGATGCGCTTGCCCTGGGCCCTGCACCGCTCGATCAGTGCCCGCGCGGCGCTGCGCTGCACGGTCATGGCGCCGATGAAGACGATGTCGGCCCAGGCCAGGTCGCTGCTGCGCAGGCGCCGGGTGTTCATGTCCACCAGCCGCACCTGCCAGTGCTCGGGCAGCAGCGCGGCGACGGTGATCAGCCCCAAGGGCGGGATCACGGCACGCTTTCGGACCAGGCGCAGGGCGTGGCGAAAGCTCCAGAAGGTATCGGGAAAGGTGGGGCTGACGAGCAGGATGCGCATGGGCGTCGCTCCGAATAAAAGATCGGCAATTATGCTATGCCGCACGTACTGTGCTGGTTCACCGTGAACTTGGCGCCGGGCCGTTTGACGATAACGAGTCGGCTGCGACATCCTGTCGCACAGATCGCGGCGTCCGGCCGCGAAGGTTTATCGCATGAGTGCCAATCCGCAGGGGGGCGCCATGGTGGCGGCCCCCTGTGTCTTGGCCCCTGGGTCGGCGCTCGGGTCGCTCCTCAGCGTTGCCCTATCCTCCGCCCAGGTCATCGGCATGGTAGCCCGCACCCGGCGGGCAGGCCAGCATCGGCGGGGCGCTGGCGGACTCATGCGGCCTGCTGATCACGACGACGGCGGGCGCGGGCCGCTTCCAGGCGCCGGTCGCGCTCGTTCCAGATCGCCTGTTCGCGCCCGGCCAGCTTGTCCGCCGGGGTGATGTAACCCAGCGCCCCGTGCAGGCGCACCTCGTTGTAGTGATTCACATACTCGCTCACGCGGCCGCGGGCCTCATCCACGTCCCGCGGCGGCGCCGGGCGGATGCACTCGCGCTTGAGGC
>PUMS01000120.1 GCA_003551485.1 Phycisphaeraceae bacterium
CTCGAAGACCCGCCGATGAATGGCAGTTTCGAGACTGCTCACCGGCTCGGCCGGGTGTTCGGCCACCAGCTCGATCAATTCCGGCAACAGCCATGAAACCGGGCACAACGCCGTGCTCTCGGGCGAGAAGGGGGGTGGATCGGTTTCGGGCGCATCGTGCATCGGTTCCCGAGGCTGCGGGTCGGCCGTACCGCCGGTCGGTTTCCGGCCAGCTTTCTCCGTCGACCCATCGGCGGGGCGGGCATCGCGCAGCCTTGCATCCTCCAGCTTCTGAGAAAGGGCTTGCATCTCCCGCAGCATTCGCTGCGCTTCGATCTCGAGTGACTGAATCGTGCTCATCACGCAGCTCCTGATCTCAGGGGTCTGATCGCCGTAGCGTTGCGTTACCCGGCCAGTGCACCCGCGCTCGTACTGCACGGGAACCCGCTGCCTTGAACCGCCGCACCCGAACTCGATTGCGCTTTCCCCACCTTGAAGTGAAGCCACCGCACTGAGGGCGGTGTGACCGGGCTGGATGCTGCCCGGTGTCGTGCCTGATGTTCACTCTATCTGGTCATGTCCATCCTGTCAAGGAAAAAAATGCATTCCAATGCCATGATCCACAAGCCCACAGGGCCGGATCAGCAGTCTTTTGAATGCACGCCTCGACTCAGGGCACCAGAACCGCATCATGCTCACGGGCAGGCTGCTCGCGGAACGTGTGGAACATGCTCTGACCCTCCGGCAACCAGATGTTGTCGCCATCGGGCATCACCGCATCCGTGGTCCAAACCACCCGTCCATCGCCCAGCAGCACGTTCTGACCCACACCCCCATGCATCCGCGTGGAAGCCGTGCTACCCCAGCGGCTTACCGCCTGCACCCGTTGCTGGGCGATCTGAAGCAGCGGGTTGCGGTCGGCCAGGATGGCCATCTGCGGCACGCGGTCGATCCGCATCGGCTCGGCCGTGAACTGGGTCTGATAACTGTAGGAAACCGCCGCATGATTGGGATAGTCGATGGCCGACTCGGGCAACTCACGCAACGCGTAGGGATTGCCCGGACAGGCCAGCGTCTCGGTGCGAACGTAATCAAGCTTTGTGATCAGAAGCAGTTGCGCACTGTTGGACTGAACGGTGCCGTCGGGCCGCTGCGGCTGGCCCACCCGCCACCACGGCGCCCCCGGCTCGACCGGGTAGCGCGGCACCGCCTGCTGATGGTCCGCCGCCGCCGTGGTCAGACCCACGCCGGCCGCGGCCAGTTGGTTTCTGCACTCGGTTCGCCGCGCATCCACCCGTGCCTGCGACAGAAGCGGCCAGACCAGCGACACCGCCAGCATCAGCACCGCGGCCAGGGCGATCAGCTCCGTCCAGCGGAACGCCACCGCATGGCCTTCCGCCGTCGTGCCGATCCGCCCGACGACGGCCTGTCCCCCGCGATGCCGGGTGATGCGGCTCATCGTGCGCTCGAGCAGACCGGCCGGCGGATCATCGGCCGGCGCTGTGGCGATCAGCGAAAGCCACGCCCGCACCCGGGCCCGGCGCGTGGCGGGCTCAGCCGCCCCGGCCTCGGCCTGGGCTTCGGTCTCGCCGACCACCCCCGCCCAGCCCGGCGCAGCGCCGCCCTGACCGTCGGGCATGCCATCACCACCATCGAGCAGATGGTCAACGACCGCCGCATCCTCCTCCCGCAGCCGCCAGGCCCACTTCGTGGGTGGCGACGGCTGAGCGGGGGGGGCGGTGTCGTCAGGGCGGGTTGGGTCGTGGTCGTGGTTCATCTTCTCTGTCGCTCCACACGGGCCTGAGGGCCGGCGGACACCGCTGCGGCGGCGATGCCTCACTGGGCATCGAGCTCGCCATAGTGCTGCTTCCAAATCTGCGAGAAGGTGGCCACCGCGGCGTGCAGGCGGCTCTTCACCGTGCCGAGGGGGATGCCGAGCATCTCGGCGACCTCCTTGTAGGCGAAGCGGTGAAAGTACGCCAGCAGCAGCACTTCACGCAGGTGCTCCGGCATCAATGCCACCGTCCGCTGGACCAGCTCGCGGATTTCCTGCCGCTGAGCCTCATCCGCGGGGCGCGGCAGATCGGCCTCCATCAGGTCTACGAACGCCACCTGGCCGTCGTCATCCGACGCCGGGGCCGACCCGCCCGAGCCGGCCGGAGCCGACAGGCTGGCCGGGCCGCTGCGGTTCCTACGCAGCCAGTCGCGCGCCTTGTTCGCTGAAATCGTGAAAAGCCAGGGACGAAACCGCCGGCTGGTGTCGAACGAGTCGATCGAGATGTGAACCTGGAGGAATGCCTCCTGAAAAACGTCCTCCGCCGCCGCCCGGCTCGACAGAAACCGCACAAGAAAATGAAACAGCTCACGCTGATAGCGCTTCACCAGCTCCGTGAACGCCTCCTCGCGGCCACCGCGATACAACTCGACGAGCTGCTCGTCGGAAAGGTCCTTCAGCGGCACATCTTCTGGCAAGTCCAACACCGCCGTTCGATCTTAACCTAAAACCACCGCACAGCGCCGTTTCCCGCCGATGCACCCGCACCGGTCCCGCCCGCTTCCTGCCGCGCCCTGCGCCTGCGCCCGCCGTCGCCGCCATCCGCCGGCGGCAGCCGAAGCCGGCGGCGTGGCCGCTTGCCCCGGTGCCCGTATCGGGCGGAGGTGGGGCCTATATCAGGACTTGCAAATCTGGTTTCGGTCGATGTCACGTGCAGCGATTCTTCCACGTGGATCACGAAGGCCGCACGGATCGGATGCGTGACCTGGAGCGCGGCCGTCCCGGCCGCCTTAAGGGCCATGTGCCGCAACGCGGCCGAGACGGTCGCGTTGCGTGGCGCTGCGGTTCCACAGGGGTGATACCCAGGGTATGGCGCACCGGGTGCCCCTGGGCCGGGCATCAGGCGAAGCGTGTCAGTTCGAGATGCAGGACCAGCGCATCGAGCCACCCGGTGGACTCAAGCACCCACAGCGCCAGCCAGAACCCCGCGCCCAGCAGTACGCCGCCGGCCAGTTGCAGCAGACGTCCCGTTGGCGAAGGCGGACGATGCAGGGCAGCCGATGGCGGTGGCGTGGCGGTCATGGCGGACTACTCGATGCGGTGTCGTCTCACAAAGCCGCGCATGCGGTGAAGCGCTATGGCGGATTCGGTCAGGTCGGCGTACATGGCCTCGAAGCGCCATTCCAGGTGCTCCAGCCAGCGGCCGTAACCCGCGGGGTCGGCCACGGCCTGGGCGCGGGTGTTCAGGGCATAGGGCACCTGACGCGACAACTCGATCAGCGTGCCCGTGCGGGCGAGCATTCGCCGCAGTTCGGGACGACCGCGGTCCAGGGCGCGTCGGGCGCGGGCGATGGTGGTCTGCAAGGCATCGGCGGCCTCGAGCGTGTCGGCCAGCGTCTGTTCACCCGGCGCTTTGCGGAAGCAAGTGAAGGCGTCGCGCAGGACCTGCTGATCGCGATCGAGCCGGCGCAGTGCGGCATCGGCCTCGGCGATGGCTTCGATGTGATGCTCCAGCCGGCGGGTGAGGCGACGGGGGCCGGACGGCTCCCAGTGGCGATGGGCCCCCGGCGTGCCGACGGCGAACATCATCGCTTCAAGCTGCTCGTTCAGCGCTGCGATCTGCTCCTGGAGCGGCTCGGCGGCATCATCGATGTCCACCCGCTCGGGCAGATGGGCGGTGAGGTTGCGATCCAGTGCCGGCGCGGCCAGGTCGTGCATCCGCTCGGCGGCCTCGGCGTAACTGATGCCAACCTCCAGCGCCGAGCGCAGCGGTCCGTAAAGCACCGCCCCGGCCACCAGGCCGATCGCCAGGCCCACGCCCAGCCATCGCGTGCGGCGGTAGGTCAGAAGCGCCAGCGGCGGCAGAAACGTGAAATACATCAGCCGCAGCGCCCGGCCCGGCCCGCCGCGCAGCAGCCCGATGATCAGCTCCACCATCAGCACACTGACCACCAGCAGCACCAGCAGGTCGACAAACGCAGTGTGGAAATACCAGTCGGTCATGTCATCATGTACCGGGCCGCGGCGGTTATCCTTCGAGCCATCGCTCAAGCATAGCCGCCGTCAACGGCGACTGCCGCGGACCAGGTAGGACACCCCAGGCCGCGAAGCGAGAGCGGGCCCGCGCTGCACCGGGTCAGGGATGCACGAGGCGGGCACACTTCCAGGTCCAAACCCATCGGGGCCATCGCTGCCGTCGATGGATGGCTTTCCATTCTCTGCATCCCCGATTGCCTCCGAGGCAGGTGCCCTGCGCTCAGGCGATGTCGCGATGCCCGTGACAGGGCGCGTTCAATCGCATCGTGGCGCAGTGTTGCGTCGGGCCGACGGGTGGGGATCGGGGCGCGAGAAGGGCTTGTCAGCGAACCGCTACCGTCGTGCCGGGGCTGGAATACGGTGCCCGCTGATACCGCGGGAAAACCAGGGGGAAAGGGCTCGGGCGAAGTCATCAGCGCAGCGTTGCGACCGCCATGAATGTTCGGCAGCTTGGCACAGGGGATGCTTCCTCGTGCACCGGCATGCCTCAGTACGACGGCTCATCCTCCTCATCATCTTCATCCATGGCGGCATCGGCGGCTTCATCGGGCTGGGGCGGCTGTTCGGTGCGAAGGCCCTGCTGGTCGTCGGCGACGAGTTGCTCGATGCGGGTCTGGGCGGCATCGAGGATGCGGCGGCAGTGCTGGATGAGCTGGATGCCCTCCTGCGACTGGACGATGGCCTTTTCGAGGCCGATCTCGCCGGACTCGATCTGCTCGATGATCCGCTCGATGCGTTCAATCGCTTCTTCGAATTTGACGGCCTTTTTCGTCTCTGCCATCGGGTGGTGTTCCATCGGGGGCGGCCGGGCAAGCATGGCCCGCGTCGCGGTTGCGGTTGGGAGGGGCGTGGGGTGGTATTCAGTCGAACAGGCCGGGCTGGGGACGATCCGGGCCTTGCGCCTGCCGCGATCGGCGGCTGGGCGCGCGGCGGGGCGTTGCGGCGGGAGTCTGGGCTGAAGTGGGTGTGGGTGGGGTTGTCGGCTGATCGTCGCCGGGCTGGGCGGTGGCATCGCCGGCGGAACCGGGTTCATCGCCGCCCTCGACGGTGCTGGCGAAGCGCCCATCGGCGGTCAGCGTCTCGATGCGCTGGCCCGGCTGGACCTGCGATGCAGCCCGCACGATGCGGCCCTCACCATCGAAGGTGACGCTGTAGCCGCGGGCGAGCACGCTCTGCGGCCCCACGGCGGCAAGGTGGCGCTGGAGGGCCTGCAAGCGGTCCTGGGCCTGTCGCAGTCGGCGCTGCAGGGCCTCTTGCAGAGCGGTGGCGGCCTGCTCGAGGCGCTGGCGGGGCGGCTCGAGCAGGGCCTGGGGCCGGCGGAAGAAGGGGTGCCGCGAGACGGCCTCGAGCCGGGACCGGGCCTGCTGCCATTCCCGGCGCAGGGCGAAGCCGAGTCGCGACTGGAGCTGGTCCACCTGCCGCCGCAGCGCCTGGGCGTCGGGGATCAGTGTCATCGCCGCCTGCGTGGGCGTGGCGCAGCGGACGTCGGCGACGAGTTCGGCGATGGTGGTGTCGGTCTCGTGGCCGATGGCGGCGACCACGGGCAGGGTGCATCGGAAGAGCGCATCGGCCACGAGACGCTCGTTGAAGGCCCACAGGTCTTCGATCGAGCCCCCGCCGCGTGTGAGGATGATCGCATCGATGCCCAGCCTCGGGCCGAAGCGAGACAGCCGGTCGATGGCCGCGGCGATCTCGGGCGCGGCCGATTCGCCCTGGACGCGGACATCCATCAGATGCAGCCGACAGCCGGGCCATCGCCGCGTGGCGGTGTGGAGCACATCCTGAAGCGCTGCGCCGCTGCGGCTGGTGACGATGGCGACCTTCTGGGGGAACACCGGCAGCGGCTTCTTGCGGATGGCCTCGAAGTAGCCTTCGCGCCGCAGCTCTTCCATCAGCGCCTTCAGCCGCAGCTCGAGCGCCCCCGCGCCGACCGGCTCGATGCCGTCGACGTAGAACTGGACGCTGCCCTGGGCCTCGTAGATGTCGATGCGGCCGGTGGCCACGACCTGGAGGCCATCCTGGAGGCGAAAGCCGACCTTGCGCGCGGCGGTGGCGAAGCAGACGCATCGCAGCGTGGCCTGCTCATCCTTGAGCGAGAAGAACCAGTGGGTGCGGTCGCTGAAGTTGCTGACCTCGCCGACGATGCGCATCCGCCGCGGCAGGTGCTGGTTGAGCGCCATCTTCACCAGGCGGGTGACATCGCTGACGGTCAGCGCCGGCTCGTTGCGCGCAGGGGGCGCAGCGGCCGAGGCCGCGGAGTCCGACGGGGCCGTGTCTGGCCGCGTCGAGCCGGGGCCCGCGGGCGGATCGGTATGGAACGGCAGCCGCGCCATCACCAGATCGTCCCGCCCCCGAGCCCGAGCGTCAAACGCCGCGAGCGGAACAGTGCAAGAGGCCGTTCCAGGACATCCGGGGCAGAGGGCAGCCGGCGAGTCGTTGTGGTGCAGGCTTCCAGCCTGCTGCGACAATCGCGGCGGCGGCGACCTGCGACCAGCCCCTCTTCAGTGATTGCACACCAAGCTGGAAACCTGCACCACAACGGACCGGCGGCCCGCCGGCACACCCCGCCGGGTTCGGGTGGGTGTGTGGTCGGCTTGTGCCAGCCCCATTACAATGCCGCAACCATGAACGAGAAAAAAGAAAATTCGGTCGAAAACGTGGTCATCGTCGGCTCCGGGCCCGCCGGTTGGACGGCGGCGATCTACGCCGCCCGCGCTGCCCTCGAGCCGCTGGTCTTCCCCGGCCGCGCTACGGGAAAGGACCTGATGCCGGGCGGGCAGTTGATGCTGACCACGGACGTGGAAAACTACCCCGGCTTCCCCGAGGCCATCAAGGGCCCGGATATGATGCAGACGTTCTTCGACCAGGCGATGCGTTTCGGCACCCGCGTGGTCAGCGATGAGGGTGTGCTGGGCAGCGATGAGGCCAGCGGCGGGCTCTATATGCCGTATCAGAACGTCGAGGAGGTGGACCTGTCGCAGCGGCCCTTCCACGTGCGCGGCGATGGCGGCTTCGAGTGCCGCACACACGCCCTGATCGTCGCCACAGGCGCCAAGGCCAACTGGCTGGGGCTGGACAACGAGCAGCGCCTGGCCCAGTCCGGCGGCGGGGTGAGTGCCTGCGCGGTGTGCGACGGGGCGCTGCCGATGTTCCGCGACAAGGAACTGGCGGTGGTCGGCGGGGGCGATTCGGCCGTCGAGGAGGCCACGTATCTCACCAAGTTCGCCAGCAAGGTGTACATGATCCACCGCCGTGACAAGCTGCGCGCCAGCAAGATCATGGCCGAGCGGGCGATGAACCACCCCAAGATCGAGATGGTGTGGAACCACGTGGTGGTGGATGTGCTGGGCGATGACATGATCGAGGCGGTGCGGATCAAGGGCACCAGCAACGGCGAGCAGCGCGACATGCCGGTGGGCGGCCTGTTCCTGGCCATCGGCCACACCCCGATCACGGAGTTTCTCAAGGGCCAGGTCGAGGCCGACGACAAGGGCTACCTGGTCCTGAAAGACTCCTACCGCAGCACCACGAGCGTCGAGGGCGTGTTCGCCGCCGGCGATGTGGCCGACTCGACCTACCGCCAGGCCGTCACCGCCGCGGGCATGGGCTGCAAAGCAGCCATCGACGCCGAGCGGTGGCTGGCGGAGAAGGGGCTGGCATGAGGCGGAAGCGGCGGGGGGCACCTGATGGGCGATGACGGGTTGGTGGTACTTGGCGTCTGCGGCTGCCTGTCGCTGGGTCCGCTGCGCTTGACCCACCCTACCGGGTGAGCTGGTTGGGGCGTGAAGTCGCAGGGCGCGCAGCCGACCGACGCTGGAGGCGCGTTTTACGCCCCCGGCCCCTGTTTTGCGACGCGGCTTCCGATCCCTTGCCCGGGCCCGTCGGGGGGGTTACCCTTCTACTGGTACCCAATCCTTTTCAGGAAGGGATGTGCCCATGTCCGAGCCTCAGCGGCTTGATCCGCCAGAAGACCGGTTCGACCGCGGCGGGGTGGTGTCCGTCGCGGTCAGTCCCGAGGGCGAGCCTCAGATCGCCCAACAGGCCAACGGGGACCGCCCGTTCGGCGCTTCGCTCGAGCCGGTGCTCCGCGAGGCCTGCCAGGGACGCCTTTCACCCGTAAACTGGTTCCGCACCGACTGGCAGCGCAGCGGCGCTGCCACGGGGTACGCCACCTTCCGCGATGATGGGGGCATCGAGCAGCCGGTGGTGGTGAAGCTGCCCGTCCCGCCGCAGGAGCGGCAGTGGCTGCTGCGGCTTCAGGACTTCGAGCACGTGGCCCCGCGGCTGTACGCACACGGCGACACGCTCGGGGGCTACGACATCGCCTGGGTGGTCATGGAACGGCTGGCCCAGGGCCCGTTGAGCGCGGCGTGGGGCGGTGCGGAGTTCGACCTGTTCGTCCAGACCGCCGGTCGCTTCTACGCCGCCGCCGCCACCTTCCCCGGCCACGGCCAGCCGCGCCGAAAGGACTGGGAGGCCATCCTCAAGCGGTCGCGCCAGAGCGTTCGCAGCCACGGCCTGGCCCACGAGCAGCGCTGGACCCACGCCCTCAAGAAAGTCCATAAGAAGCTGCCCAAGTGGGTTGAAACCTGGGAAGGCCGCGACACCAGCCAGTGGTGCCACGGCGACCTGCACCTGGGCAACGCCATGACCCGTGCCCAGCCGCCGGATGGCCCAGCCCTGCTCTTTGACTATGCCGAGGTGCGGCCGGGCCACTGGCTGGAGGATGCGATCTACCTCGAGCACCTCTACTGGGCGCGGCGCCATCGCCTGGGCGATCGCCGACTGTGCCGCATGATCGCGCGGCAGCGGAAGGAAAACGGCCTGCCCAACGAGCCGGACTGGCCGCGCCTGGCCAGCGTGATGCGCGCGCTGCTGGCCATGAGCACACCGGCGATGCTGCACGCCGATGGCGACCCC
>PUMS01000097.1 GCA_003551485.1 Phycisphaeraceae bacterium
GCATGTATTCGGTGCCGATCCGCGGGGGGAGCAACAGCGCGCTGGCCAGCAGCACCACCGCGGTGAACACCGTCCGCCACGGCGCCGCCAGCACGCGCCCGATCAGCGCGCGGTAGGCCTCATCCAGCCCTTCCAGCGCTGCGGTGATGCGCACCACCACCGCGCGCATCCAGCGCGGCTGGTGCTGGGCCATCTCCTTCTGCGAGGGCACCAGGCGGGCGGCGAGCATCGGCACCACCGACACCGCCACCACCAGCGAGCATGCCAGGGCGAAGGCGATCACCAGGGCAAGCTGGCGGAACAGCACCCCCGCCGTGCCCTGGATGAAGATCAGCGGCATGAAGATCGCCAGGTTCGTCAGCGTGGCGGCCAGGATCGCCCAGATGACTTCCGTGGTGCCGCGCACCGAGGCCTCCATCGGCTCGGTGCCGTGCTCGTTGCGGTGGCGGTAGATGTTCTCAAGCACCACGATCGCGCTGTCGACCATGATCCCCAGCCCCAGCGCCAGACCGCCCAGGGTCATCAGGTTCAGCGTGAAGCCGCCGAAGTAGATGAGCATGAACGTGGCGATGATCGACACCGGCACGGTGAGCATGATGACCACCGTGCTGCGGAAGTTGCGCAGAAACACCAGAAGCACCAGCAGCGCCAGGGAGCCGCCGTAGAGGATCGATCGCGTCACGTTGTCGATCGACCGCTCGATGTATTCAGCGCTGTTGATCACCGGCACGATGTCGAGCTGGGGCATGTCGGCGTTGATGCGCTCGACCTCGGCCAGCACGTCGCGGGCCACCGCCACGGTGTTGGCACCGCTCTGGCGGCGCACCGCCAGCCGCAGGGCGCGCTCGCCGTCGAGCCGCACCAGGCGCGTCAGCCGGCGGTGGGTGTCCTCGACATCGGCGACCTGCCACAGGCGGATGCTCGTGCCCTCGCGGTGGGCCACGGGCACGTCGCGCAGCGTGTCCAGGTCGGTGACCTCACCGGGGATTCGCAGCGTCAGCTCGAGCCCGGCCTGCTCGAGCTGCCCGGCCGAGAGGTCGATGTTGGCCGCGCGGATGGCGTCGATGATCGGCTCGAGCGACAGGTCCAGCGCGGTGAGGCGCTCGGGATGGAAGTTGACCTGAATCTCGCGCTCGAAGCGGCCCCAGGTGTCCACCACCGCCACACCGGCGATGCGCTCCAGGCGGTAGCGCACCTGCTCATCGATCAGCCGCGTCATGTCCACCGGGTCCAGCGCGCTGGAAACGCCCAGGATGACGATCGGAAAGTTGCTGGGGTCGAACCGGCGCACCTGCGGCCGTTCGACCTCATCGGGCAGGTTGCGGATGATCCGGTCGAGCCGGTCGCGCACATCGTTGGCCGCGGCATCGAGGTTGGTGCCCCAACTGAAGCGCACCGTCACGTTGCTGATGCCCGTGGCCGAGGTGCTGGTGATCTGCTCGACGCCGGCCACCGCGGCCACGGCGCCCTCGATCACCTCGGTGACCTGTCGCTCCATCTGCTCGGGGCTTTCACCGTCGCCGCGGGTCGAGATCGTCAGCGAGGGCAGTTCGATCTCCGGCAGCAGGTCGATGGGCAGGCGCCACAACGACACCAGCCCCAGGATGATGACGATGAGCATCGCCATCGTGGTGAAGACCGGCCGGTGGACGCTGAATCGGGGCAGACTCACGGTGCCGCCACCTCCGCCTGTGTCTGCGGGCGAGTGACATCGGGCACGTGGATGCGGCTGCCATCGCTGAGCAGGTGCTGGCCGAGCACGACGACCTCGCCCTCGAGCCCCTCAGCCTCCACGTGCGCCCGCTCGCCCTGGATCAGCCGCACCTCGACGGGCACCATCCGCACGCTCTGGCGCTGCTCATCGGCCACGAAGAGCACGTGCCGGCCCTCGCGGCGGGCCAGTGCCTGGCGCGGAATGATCGTCGCATCATCGCTTCTTCCAAGGTCCACAAGCACCCGCACGAACATCCCGGGCTTGAGCCGATGGCCCTCGTTGGGCACCTCGACCTCGACCACCGCCTGGCGCGAAGCGCGGCGGAACTGCGGTGAGAGGCGGCGGACCTCGGCGTCGAAGGGCTCATCCTCGACCGCATCGGCCACTACCTGCGCGCGCTGCCCCACCGACAGGCGCATGTAGTCGCGCTCCGTCACGGTCACCACGGCGATGAGCGTGTCGATGTCGAGCACGCTCAGCAGTGGCTCGTTGGGCGAGACGGTGTCGCCTTCCTCGATGAAGCGCTCCCCGACGATGCGCCCCTCAGCGCCGTTGCGCCAGGTGGCGTGGATTTCGGTGTAGTCGCGGCGGATGCGGGCGGCATCGAGCAGGGCCTCGCGACGGTTGACCTGCGCGGCGGTCACGGCCGTCTCGGCCTGGCGCGCGGCAATCTCGGTCTCGACCTGGTCCAGCTCCGAGGCGGATGCGATGCCCTGTTCGCGAAGCGACTTCACGCGATCGAAATTCCGCTGCGCGATCCGCTGGGCCTCGCGGGCGCGGTCGTGCTCGGCCCTGGCCACGGCCAGTTCGGCCTCGGCCTCGCGCACGCTCTGGACGAACTCATCATCGTCCAGCACCGCCACGCGCCCGCCGCGCGGCACCGCATCGCCGATGTCGGCCAGCAACTGCTCGATGCGCCCGCCCACGCGCGGGGCGACGGTGAACTGGGCGCTGGGGCGCAGGGTGCCGTTGAACGTTCGCTGCTCGGTGATGCTGCCGACCTCGATGGGAGCCAACTCGACGGCGACGGCGGGCCCTTCGCGCTCGCCGGCGCCCTCACTGCCCCCGCCACCGCCCCCGCCGGTCAGCGGGTTGCCAAAGCCCAGCAGCGCCGCTGAAGCCATCACGCCGATCGCGGCCACGGCAGCGCCCAAACCCAGTGCAAGACGTCGAACGGACAAGTTTATCTCCTGTTGTGCAGACACCGCCGCCCCGGCGCGGCCTCGTCCGATGGTCGACCGATCGCACCGCAGCACCTGACCGTCCGCAACGACCGCGGCCGGTCCGGACGATTCAACGCATGGCAGGCTCGCCACATTGCCGGTGATTGGGCCTGACACATCCGGGCGTTGCGCTGCCCTGCCACCGTAAGCCCCACCTACACGGTTGCTCACCGGTTCGCCCTATTCTTGTCCCCCCGGTCCATGTAGACAAGTACGCCGTTGAGGGGCCATGTCTCCCCCCTCATCACGTCAAAGGCAAATCACCACGCTGCAAGGGCACCGGAGGGGCGCATTCGATGGAAATGGATTGCCGAAACTTTCTTCCGGGGGCCACTGGTGGCTGATCCGCCAGTGCCATTGTTCCTGCGCAAGGCAGCGTCGGGCAAGCAGCCCGCCTCACCCGTTGCTCCTGCGCCGTCCGCCGGGCGCAGCGCCGCCGGCGCCTCAGCGTTCGAAGATCAGCACGCGGCCGCCGTAGTAGCGCTCAAACTCATCGCGGCCCAGCCACATCCGCCCCACCTCCGGGTCGTGCAGGTGGATCACCGGGCCCTCGAGGCCGGTGATGACCACCATGTGGTGGATCGTCGGGTGGTAGCGCAGCGCCGTCAGCGCGGGCATGGGCAGGCGGGCCAGGCCGTGGTAATCGGCATCCACCAGATGGATCTCGACCCGCTCCTCTTCGCCCGCCACCCGCCGACGCAGCCCATCCATGGCGCGCAGCATCGTCGAGCCGGCGCCGGGCCGGGTGCGCGACAGGCGGGCCATCTCCGCCTCGGAAGTGGGCACGCCGATCATGTTCAGCGCGGTGGCCGATGCCGCGGGCACGCAGGAGTAGTCCTGGCTCTGGAGCACCGGCTCACCGAGCGTCGTGGCAAAGCCCGTCTTCGGCGTGGGCAGGATCATCCACATCCCACCGGCGATGAAGAACACCCCGCCTACCCCCGCGGCCAGCACCGCGACCCTTCGCTGGCGCGGCCGGTGCCCACGCGACCAGGCGACCCCGGCGATGAACATGAACGCCGGCAGTGCCCCGATCCCCTCGATGTTGCTCAGCACGCTCACCGGCAGCACCTGCACCGCCACCTCCGGCCGGCGGATCAGCCACGCCCACACGGTCACCGCCAACAGGGCCAGCAGCACGCTCGGCCGCACCACCTCGATGCGTGCCGGCCCGATCCGATGACCCGCCACCAGCGCCCCCAGCGACAATGCCGCCATCGCCGCAAACCATACACCTGATGCTTCCATGTCCTTGCCTCCGCGACACAGATTCCCGCATCGCCAACTCGTCGGCCCCGGCCCCTGTGCACGTCCCGGCTGTCGTGATGTCCCGGCTTCTGCAGCAACCCCCGGCGTCGTCGGATCGGCCGCGGCGATGAGGTGCAGCCACCGGCATTGCATGGATCGGCCCATCGACACCGCTGCTGTGTGGAGCGGCCGCCGCGGGCCGCAACCTTCGACCGGATGCCACCGGCTGCGACGGCGGTAGCGGTCGTGGCGCCGGTGGGGTAGCATCGGGCCATCCCCGCCGATGCCCTGCGGGTAAGGGAGCCCGATGATGTCGAAGAAGGTTCGGATCGCGCTGATCGGATGCGGCGGCTATGCCGGGGCCCATGCACGCAGGCTCAAGAATCACCCCGATGCCCATCTCGTGGCCCTGTGCGATGTCAGCGAGGCCTCGATCCAGCGGATGATCGAGCGGCACTTCAGTGACGGCGAGGTCGAGCCGCCGCCGGTGTTCTCGGACATGGATGAGGTGTTCACCGGGGTCAAGCCCGACGGTGTGGTCATCGCCACGCCGCACACGATGCACTTCGAGCACGGCATGGCCGCGCTCGAGGCCGGCTGCCACATCCTGATGGAAAAGCCGATGGTCACCCGCGCTGCCGATGCCCACACCCTCGCCGCGAAGGCCCGCGAGCTCGATCGCATCGTCGTCGTGGGCTACAACACCCCCTGCACGCCCGAGTTTCTCTACCTGCGCGAGCTGATCCGCCATGGCGAACTCGGCCGGCTCGAGCTGGTCCACGGCTACCTGTCGCAGAACTGGCGAACCGGCACCCGCGGGCTGTGGCGCCAGGACCCGGCCCTCTCCGGCGGCGGGCAGGCCTACGACTCGGGCGCCCACCTGCTCAACAGCCTCTGCTGGAGCGTCGAGTCCCCCGTGAGCGAGGTCTACGCCATGCTCGACAACATGGACACGCCCGTGGACATCAACAGCACCATGACCATCCGCTTCGCCAACGGCGTGATGGCCGCGATCACCATCGGCGGCAACTGCCCCTCCAACGGCAGCCACATGGCCTACCTCTTCGACGGCGGCCGCGTCGAGATCGACGGCTGGAGCGGGCAGTGGATCAACCTCTGGCGCGGCGGGGAGCGGGTCAAATACCCACCCATCACCGCCCCGGCGCAGACCCCCGACGACAACTTCATCGACGCCATCCTCGGCCGCGCCGAGCCCCGCGCCACGGCGGAGAACGGCATCATCCAGTGCGAGCTGATGGACATGGTCTACCAATCGGCCCGCACCGGCGAACCGGCCCGCGCCCCGGCACGGGTCTGAACGGGTGGTGCCGGAAAGCATCGCGTGGCGCGTAGCGCGTAGGGTGGGTAGAGCGAGGTCTTCCGAGCGAAACCCACCAACAAGCCGTGCGAGCACGACCCGCGCTGCGCCTTCCCAAGGCCACCTCGCCCTCCCGGGGAGATGCCTCCAATCCTTTTCCGGCCCTGCTGACCCTGTGAAACGCCCCGGCGCCTGTCGCGGTCGCCACGCCATATTGGTGGGTTTAGCGCGGAGCGCTGTCGAAGCCGTCGCTCGGAAGACCTCGCTCTACCCACCCTACGGCCTCTACCCTCTCGTGGGGAGCGATATTCAGGGCGGACTCACCGCCCCTTCACGCCCGCGATGTAGCAGATCCAGCTCGGGTCGTTGGGGGCCGATTCCTGGATGCGGTAGCGGCCGGTGCCTTCGCCGTCCTTGTCTTCCTTCTCCCAGAACACCAGCGACTGCTCGAAGCCGGCCTCGAGCATCAGCTCGCGGACCTCGGGGATCGTCCAGAAGCGCCAGTCGTAGCTGAAGGCGCGCTCCAGGCGCGACTTGTCCCGGAACTCGAAGTGGATGTGGAAGCGGCAGTGGTGGTCGATGGGGTTGATCCGCTGCTGCTCCCAGAGGTACTTGAAGCGGCCGTTGGGACCGGTGATGGGGCGCTGGTCGGTCCACTGCTCGGTCATGGACTCGGGCCCGCCCATGCTGTCGACGATGAGCAGCCCGCGCGGGCCGAGGTTGGCATGGGCGGCCTTGAAGTAGTCGCGCAGCGCAGCGCGCGTCTTGAAAAGCCAGTAGGAGAAGTTCTCCGCCGCGACGATGTCGGCCTTGGTCTGGATCACGCGCAGGCAGTCATCCTCCAGCAGCGTCACGCGGTCCCGGGTGGTCTGGCGCAGCCGGGCGGCCAGGTGCTGGCGCCCCCATTGCAGCGGCTCGGGATCGAGATCGACGCCGATGGCCCGGCGCTTGGGATGGCCCTTGACCCACTCGTAGCAGACCGCGGCGGTGCCGCAGAAGTCCTCGCGAAGCACCCGCGGCTCGGTATCGCGGCCGAAGACCTGGCGATAGGCGGTGCGGAAGAAGCGCACCTCGAACGAGGGCTCCTGCACCGAAGCCAGGTAAAGGGCGTACCTGTCGGCCTGCTGGGCGAGCGTGGGTCCGTCGGCCCGGCGGCGGCGGGTGGCGCCTTTGCTGCTGCTCTTGCGCTGCTGACTCTTTTTCCTGCTGGCCATGGGTTGCCGTTCCATCATGCTCAGGCGCCCCGCCCGCACGTTCCAGCCGGGGCCATGACGCATCGGCCAACCCTGGCGCCGGACCGGGCTCGACAAGCCGCAGAGGATAACCGCTCCGCCCACCCGACGTTGGGTCCGGCGAGCGGTGCCGATGGAAAAGGGACGCCCCGCGGGGGGCGTCCCTTCAGTAGCCAAACATCACGGACGTCGAGGTTTCGGCGTGGAGCCGGTGTGACGGGGAACGATCAGCCCAGCAGGGCCAGCGCGTTCTGCGGCTGGGAGTTGGCCAGGGCGAGGGTGTTGGTCGCGGCCTGGGCCAGGATCTGCTGTCGCGTCATCGCGGCCGCTTCCTTGGCGAAGTCGGTGTCGCGGATGGCGCTCTGGGCTGCACTGGTGTTTTCCATGGCCACGCCGAGGCTGTTGAGCGTCGACTGCACGGTCAGGCTCTGGAACGAGCCCAGCCGGGCACGCAGCCCCGAAACGTGGTCGATGGCGTTGTCGACGATCCGCTGGGCATCCTGGAGGTTGCCGTTGACGGCGTTGGCGTGCCGGCCCGAGCCCAGGTCCTGAAGCCGGTAGAAAGTGCCATCGACATCGGTGGTGCCCAGGCTGCGGGTGGAGACGTTGGAGATGCCCAGCCGCACCTGGCTGTTGATGTCGACCTCCGGGCCGAGGCTGAACTTGGCCCCGCCGCCGGTGATCTTGAGCGCATCGATCGTGCCCAGGGTCTGGGCGCCGCTGCCATCGAGGGTCAGCCGCACATCGAGCTGGTCGCTGCTGACGTTCAGCGTGGTCCCGCGGCCGCTGGCGGCCTGGCCGTTGATCGTGCCGGCCACGTCCTGGCCGATGTGGCGGACCTCGGAGCCGGCATCGGCGAAGTCGGTCTGGGCCGTGGCATCGGCGGCGGCGTTGTTGTCCTCATCGAGCTTGTAGATGCCCCCGCCATCGCCGGCGTCCATCGCCGCCCCGCCGCCGGTGACCTGGAGGCCGACGAACGAATCGGAACCGAAGGAGGTGCTGTTGAGCGCGATGCCCGTGCCGCTGACCGCGGCCGAGACGCCGGTGACGTCGGTGTAGCCGTTGATCGCCGTGGCGATGTCAGTCAGTGCGGCGCCGGAGGAGAAGTAGAACTCCTTGTTGCCTTCCTTGCCGGCCACGACGAAGCTGAAGGCGGCATCGGCGACTTCGTTCAGGTCCAGCGTGGCGCCGCCGGCCGAGAGGAACAGCCCGCCGCGATGGGCCGACTGGGTGATGATGGCCTTGACGTCGAGGTCATCGCCGTCGAACTTGGCGGCGTTGATGGCATAATCGCGGACGCTGCTGTCGGTCACCGTGGCCTGGAAGCCGAAGGTGCCGTTGAGCAGTTTCGTGCCCTGGAAGCTGGTGTTGCCGGCGATGCGGTCGACGGTGGCCAGGATGTTGTCGATCTGGAGCTGGTTGGCGGCCTTCTCTTCCTGGGTGAGGCCGGCATCGTTGGCCGTCTCGGTCACCAGGCCCTGAAGGTCGTTGAGCAGCCGGCTGACTTCCTGGAGGCCGCCCTCGGCGATGTTGACGATGCTGTCGGCCCGCTCGAGGTTGCGCATCGCCGCGCCGATCTTGGCCTGCTGCGACCCCAGCTTCTCGCTGGCGATCAGCCCCGCCGGGTCGTCCGCACCGCGGTTGATGCGAAGTCCCGTGGCCAGCTTCTCCATGGTGCTGGACAGGCCTCTGTTGTTGGTGTTGAGCACTCGCTGGGCGATCAGCGAGTTGACGTTGGTCATGATCTGACTCATGGGGTGTACCCTCTCCTGACTTGCCCGCGCCGCCGACCGGTACTCACGTCTGACCTGGCCGGAATCGACGGGGCGACGACCGTGGTTTGGCTGACTCCTGATGGGCCCGGCACACACCGGGCCGCACACCTTCTGGCCGCCCGAGCCGGGCGACCGGTTCGTGTCATCGGCGGCGGCGGCGCGGGCAATCAAGGTTGGGCTCACGGGGAGGCGAGTTTTCCCGCAGCGGCCCCCCTACGCCCGTCAAACTCTGCCCCACCGGCACGTGGCGGCGCAACCGTTACAGACGGCCCCCCGCCCCCCCGGCCCCCCCCGCCCCCCCC
>PUMS01000091.1 GCA_003551485.1 Phycisphaeraceae bacterium
AGGGGGGCATCGGCCGCCGATATCATGCGGGCCCGACTCCTTCCCCACGGAAACAGGAGCGCCCGCACCATGACCACCCCCGGAAGCTCGACCCCCGGAAGCTCGACCCCCGGAAGCTTGCCCCCCGGAAGCTCGACCCCCGGTAGCTCGCCCCCCGGTAGCCGCCACGGGCCCGAAGGGGGCCCGAACGCCCCACCACCATCCGCCGTCAACCGCTTTCGCCGGCGCCTTTACACCGTTCTCGAGACCGCCGCCGATGGCGATCGCCTCAGCCGCGCGTTTGACCTGGCCCTGGTGGGGCTGATCCTGCTGAACGTGATCGCGGTGGTGCTGGAGACCGAGCCGGCGTTGGCGCGGCGGTTCGGGGCCTTCTTCCAGGGCTTCGAGATGTTGTCGGTGGGCATCTTCAGCATCGAGTACCTGGCGCGGCTGTGGTCGGCCACGGCCTCGCCGCAATATGTCCATCCGGTGGGGGGGCGGCTGCGGTTCGCGGCCCGGCCGCTGCTGGTGATCGACCTGCTGGCGATCCTGCCGGCGTTCTTGCCCATGCTCGGCGTCGATGGCCGCTTCCTGCGGGCGCTGCGGCTGTTGCGGGTGCTTCGGGTGGCCAAGCTCGGGCGGTACTCGAGTTCGCTTCAGCTCATGGGGCGGGTGTTCCGGGCCAAGGCGCCGGACCTGGTGGTGACGGCCTTCGCCCTGTCGATCCTGCTGCTGATCGCGGCGAGCATGATGTATTTCTTCGAGAACGAGGCCCAGCCCGAGCAGTTTCCCAGCATCCCCGCTGCGCTGTGGTGGGGCGTGGCGACGCTGACGACGGTGGGCTACGGCGATGTCGTGCCGGTGACGGTGATGGGGCGCATCTTCGGCGGGATGATGGCGGTGCTGGGCATCGGCCTGTTCGCCCTGCCCGCGGGCCTGCTGGCCGGCGGCTTCAGCGAGGAACTCGCCCGCCGCGCTACGGTGGACAACACCTGCCCCCACTGCGGCCAGGCGCTGCCCGGTGAAGGTGCCGGTGACGATGAGGGGGTCGGCGGCCGGTCCTGATGCGCCACCGGGGGCCAGGCCGTGTCGCCCGGTTGCCCCAGGTGCCACTGGCGGCTTGCCCGCCAGTGCCCTCGACGTGGGGCACGAGCACGGATGGACAGGCCCCCCGTGGTCCCCGGCGCCGTATTCACCCGCCGATGAGCACCTTCCGTGTGGCGGCCAGCTTCGGATCGCCCAGGAACACCCCGCAGCCGCCGGTGTCCGGGGCGGGGGCCCATCGCGCGGCGGGGGTGAAGTTGATCAGCACCGTGGCCGAGCCGCTGACGATCGGCGGCGGTGGACCGGGCGGGGGCGGGTGAGCCACACCGCCGGTCACGGCACCCGTGCAGTTGCACAGACACCCCACCGTCGCCGCGGGCAACCCCTCGATCAGCACCGGCGGCGGCCCGGCCGGCGACGGCCCGATCGCGCCGCTGGGCACGAGCATGTCGTGGGTGATGGGGTCGCCGATACGCGCTGCGGGGAACATGGCTGCCTCCTGACCACTGGCGGACTACCCGGCGCCGTCGCCACAGCGCCGGCCCGTCCCCAACGATAGGCCCCACATCGGCCTGGGGCCGGGGCCTCCCGGCCACGGCTGGAGAATCCCCGACCAGCGCTCTGGCGCTGATAAGATACGCATATCGGCATCGGGAGGCCCCGCTCGGCAGATATAGCGGCAACCTCGCCTGCTCCGCCGGAGGACTGCCCCATGGCTGCTTCAACCGTCAGCTCGACGCCCGGCCACCAACCAGAACATCCACCATCGCCCGGGCGGCAGCCGGATGGATCGACTTCGGCCGCGGCATGGGATGAAGCCACAGCGCTGCGCAGCTACCTGGCTGGCCGCGATCGGCTCTGCCCGACCTGCGACTACAACCTGCGGGACATCCGCGATCGCACCTGTCCTGAATGCGGCTACGGCCTGGCGCTCCACCTCACCGCCAGCCCCCCAGGCCTCACCGCGTGGGTTGCACTGCTCGTGGGATTGGCGCTGGCAGCGGGGCAGGGGGTGCCTGTGCTGCTGGCACTGCCGTATTACTACATCTGGCTGCACCTGGTAACGTGGCCCGCCGACTACATGCAGATTCTCATCCTGGGCCACCGCGTGGTAGCCGTTCCGCTCATGGTGGCAGTGCTTGTTTTGCGCCGACGCTTCTTGCGCCTGCCGAGCCGGACGCAGTGGCTGATGGTGGCCACCGTCTTTCTGTTTGAGCTTTCGATCTGCGCCAAAATGATCCACGACTATTGGCTGCCCTGAAAATAACTCCCTCTCCCATTGGGAGAGGGCTGGGGTGAGGGCGGACACGCGGGGCGGGTCCGAATCTTCCCTCACCCCCGGCCCCTCTCCCGGTGGGAGAGGGGAGTCAGAGGCGGCCGCGATCAGGGGCATTTTCATCCCCCTGGGTGAGGCGCCAGCCTCGTGAGACACTGCTCTGGGATTGGCTCTTTTTCCCGTCCCCGGAAGGGAAAGGAGAGTAAGCGCCTCCGCCGATAGGGGGGAATTCTTTCGAGATGGGCCTGACGCGGTCACGTGAGGCAGAGTTGCGGGTAGAATGCCATCGGCTTCCGCTCCCGGAGCCTCATCCCTTCGCAAGGGGCTGACCATGAGCGAGCCACGCAACGACGTGCCATCCCATGGGGCACCGGAGCAACATCCTGAGGCTGATGGTGAGCCGTGCTCGATGGCGATGGCGATGCTGCGGGCGTACACGGGGGTCTCGAAGGTGACCTGCCCCCGGTGCGGGCAGGCCCTGGGCGGTGTGAATGAAACTGCCTGTGAGCGATGCCATCAACCACTCAAGCTCACCGTCTGTCTGGCTGAGGCGGACCTCACCGCGTGGATCGCCCTCATCGTGAGCCTGTGCCTGCCTGCCGGGCCGGGGATCATCATCCTGGTGTTGTATGTCTGGGGGCAACTTCCACCGATCGGCCCGGCGGATATCAGTGTGACGTACGTCTTCGTCTACTGCGTACTCGCCGTCCCGTTGCTGCTGGTCGCCCTGCTCGGTCGGCGCCGGTTCGCCCGGATGGACCAGGCGACACGGTGGCACCTGGCCGTGCCGGCGATCTTCGCAACGGGGCTGTTCGCCCTGCTGAGCCTGGCACCCGGCCTCGGGTGGTAGGGGGCGGCCTCCCAGCGGCGCCTGGCGCGGCCGCGCCTTCCTGGTCTGCTGTTCGCAGCGGTTCACGGTTGCTGGAAACGCCGACATGATTGAGCCACCCAACCCTTACTTGCCCGGCCTCCGGCCCACGCCTTCGAGTCGAGCGTCGGGCAGCGGCGATGCCGGTGATGTGCCTTCGGCGGTGACTGGCTTGCGGCATCTGCGCGATGGCCAGATGAGTGGGGATGTGGCATTGGCCAGGGCCCTATCCGGCCGGGATGTCGGCTGTCCCGGGTGTGGATACAACCTGCGTGATCACACCGGCAGCCGCTGCCCGTGGTGTCAGCAGCGGTTGAGGGTCGCGGTCACCGCGGATGAGCCCTATCTTGCCGCGTGGGTGACGCTGCTGGTGAGTCTGTGGCTGCCCGCCTGGCCGGGTGTGGTGCTTTGGGTGGCGACGCTGGTCGACCGCTTCCCGCTGACCCACGCGGGCGATGCGTATGAGTTGATCGCTGGCGGCTACGCGATGATGTGCTTGCTGCTGGCCGTGGCGGTCCTGCTCGCCCGCCGCGCGTTCTGCCGCCTCAGGCGAATCGTGCAGTGGCGCTTCGCTCTCCCCGCCGCGCTGGCCACCGCAGTGGTGGCGGTGTGGACGGTGGGGGTGATCGCTGCCGATCCGTGGATGTAGCGGTAGCATCGCCGCACCGGGCAGGAGGTATACGGCGGATCATGCCGGCTGGCGCACGGTCTCTCCAGACCCCCGGTGCCGCGTCACATGCCAAGGTGAGAAATCGTTCGCATCGCCGCTGCGGCTTGGTTCCCGCCCCCGAAATATCGCGCAGGCAGGCGACGTGACCGGCATCGCGCAGCGCGTGCCATCTCCCGCCTTGCGTGGACAAATTCTTGGGGGCAAACTTCCGGGGGGGTCAGGCTTCGATGGTGGTGATCTTGACCTTGAGGTAGTCCTGGCGGTGGCTCTTGCGGCGGCGGTAGTTCTTGCGGCGCTTGAACTTGACTACCGGCACGCGGTCGGTGCGCTCCTGTGAGAGGATGTCGCCGCTGACGCGGGCGCCCTCGAGCAGGGGGGTGCCGATGCGCGGGGGGTTCTGGCCCGTCTCATCGCCCACGAGCAGGACGCGGTCGAAATTGATCGACACCTGCTCCTCGATGCCCTCGCGCAGGGCGACCTTGATCACATCGCCCTCGCTGACCTTGATCTGCGTGCCACTGTCTTCGATGATCGCGTACATCAGCCAAACCTTTCCATGCACCAGCGCCGTCGCCGCAACGCCCGAGTCTTCAGTCTTCAGTCTTCGCTGCAACGGCCGAGCCGAGCATTATACCAACCCACGGCCACTTGCCAATCGGGCCCCGGTCCCGCTGCGAACTGCGAACTGCGTGGCCGGCCTTGCTGAGGCGGGCCTCAGGGTGTCGGGCCACATTGGGCGCGGAGCCGGTGATGCATCCCGGCGCGGGTGTGCACCGGCCACGCCGGGTGTTGTGTATTCCGGTGAGCAATCTCATTGCCACGGCTTGCGGTTGCGGCTGTAGCCCACCGCGTCCCGTACGGTTAAGCTGTTTATATATAAGGTGTTGTGAGCTTTCTCCGGGTCGGGCTGGATGCAGACGCGGCTGCGGTGGCGGGGCGGTCAGCCGATCTTCTGGCCCGGCAGCAGGGGTGGCATGGGGGCGCCGAGGCTGTCGCAGATGGCGCGGAGCAGTTCGCCTTCCTTCACGCTGACCTTGCGGTTGGAGACGATGCACGCAGCGCAGGCCTTGACCACCTTGCGCTTTTCGCGGGGTGAGACCTCGGCCAGGGCCTCGAGCGCTTCATCGACCGCCTTGAGCCCGCAGGCCGAGGCCGGCTGAAGCTCAAGCCGCTCATCCAGCCCCAGATGCCTCACGCCCGCCTCGAACGCACTGCGGGCCGACTCGCCGTCCGGCTGGCCCGCCCAGGCCAGGGTTGAGAGCATCAGGGCGCAGTGGTTGGCCATCGGCTTCAGCGAGTAGTAGCGCACCCGCGGGGGCTTGTGCATGCCGAAGTGCGGGTCGAGGTGGTGCAGCAGCATCCGGCGCAGGGACCACTCGAAGAGGCTCACCCGGTCATCGGCCAGGATCAGGTGCGTGAGGTTGTCGCGAAACACCTGGTACTGGCGCGGCGAGAGGCGCTGAAGCGCCGGGATGGCCATCTCGACCAGCGGCAGCCTCGCCTCGGGCTTGACCTGCCCACCATGGCGCTCGAGTCGCTCGACCTGCTCGACCACCTGCGGCTCGGCGTGGTCGCGCAGGCGCTGCTGCTGCTTCTGCCGGGCCTGGGCATCGTCGCTCAGCAGCAGCACGTGGACCAGGGCGCGGGCGCCGTAGGGCTCGTGTGCGGCGGCGCGGAGGGGGGCGGGGATGGACTCGATCAGGTCCCGGGCGTAGTCCAGGTGCTCCTGGCTGGGCTGGCCGATCTGCTCGATGGCGTCGGTCTCGGCACGGGCGGCCATGGTGCCGGCGACGGCCATGCCCGCCAGCCCGGCCGCGCCGGCGGCCTGGGCCTGGGGCCCTTGCCCGCCGCGGCGCCGTCGCGGGGCATCGGGCTCGGGCGGGGGTTTGGCCGGCTCGGGGAAGGTGCCGTCGAAGGAGGGGTCGATGCGGCGGATGCGGTCGGGCAGCGGCGGGTGTGTGGCCAGCAGCGAGCCGAGGTAGTTGGTAAAGCCCTGGCTGAAGAACATGTGGCTGACCTGCTCGCCCTTGGGGTGGTTGATCTGCGAGCCGTGGACGAAACCGCCGATCTTCTTCAACGCCCCGGCGATGCCCTCGGGCTGACGGGTGAACTGCACGGCGGAGGCATCGGCCAGGTACTCGCGCTGGCGGCTGACGGCGGCCTTGATCAGGTTGCCGAAGAACACACCGATGTAGCCGATGACCATGACCGCGATGCCAAGGGCGATCAGCGGCAGCGGGTTGCCCCGGCCGCGGCTGCCGCCGCCACTGTAGCGGTGGCGGCTTCCCATCGAGGAATACAGCGCCACGCGCAGGATGCCCGAGCCGATCAGCCCGATGACCAGGATGCCGTGCAGGATGCCGATGAGGCGGATGTTCAGCCGCATGTCGCCGTTGAGGATGTGAGCGAACTCGTGGGCGACCACGCCCTGAAGCTCGTCGCGCGACAGCCGCTCGATGCAGCCGCGGGTGACGCCGACGACCGCATCCTCGGGTGCGTAGCCCGCGGCGAAGGCATTGATGCTCTCTTCGTCCAGGATGTAGACCGGCGGCACCGGCGTGCCCGAGGCGATGGCCATCTCCTCGACCACGTTCATCAGTTTCCGCTCATCGGGGTCGGTGGTGGACGGGTCGATGGGCCGGCCGCCGAGCATCTCGGCCACGCGCGAGCCGCCGCCGCTGAGCTGGGCCATCTTGTAGGCCGTGCCGGCACCGACGATGGCCAGGGTGATCAGGCAGACCCAGAACAGCACCTCCCAGTCCATCCACCCGCGCGGCGTCGGCTCGGCGGTGACACCGATGCGGTGGGTGTCGGCGGCCTGCATCTCGTAGATGCCCAGCGCCAGGGCGAAGACGAAGTAGAGCGCGGCGATGATGGCGATCACCGCGAGGATGAACAGCACCACCAGCCGGGCGGTGTTGCGTCGGGCCTGGTCCTGGTATTCGAAGAAGTTCATGGTGACGCCGGTATCACGAAAAGGCGTTCAGGCGGGCAGGGGAGGTCGCTGGGGCGGGTGTTGAAGCCGCCGGGGGCCGGGGAAACGGGGAGGGCCGGCAGGATGCCGGCACCACAAAGGCCGGAGGCGGCAGGGGTCGCCGCCGGCGCCCCGGCGCCCGGCGGCAACCGGCGGGGGGGCGGGGCTCAGGTGAAGGACACCTGCGGGGCCTCGCGCTGGGCCTTGTCCTCGATCTCGAAGAGCTGGGCGGGCTGGAAGTTGAACATGCCGGCGAAGACGTTGTTGGGGAAGGTCTCGCGCAGGGTGTTGTAGGCCATCACCGCATCGTTGAACGCCTGCCGCGCGAAGGCCACGCGGTTCTCGGTCGATGTCAGCTCCTCCATCAACTGCGACATGTTCTGGTTGGCCTTGAGGTCGGGGTAGTTCTCCATCAGGGCGAACAGCCGGCCCATGGCGCCGGTGAGGGCGCCCTCGGCACCCATCAGGCCCTGAATGGCCTTGGCGTCCTCGGGCTTGCCCGCGGCCTGCTGGGCGGCGGACTGGGCCTGGTTGCGGGCCTGAATGACCGCCTCGAGCGTCTCGCGCTCGTGCTTCATGTAGCCCTTGGCCGTCTCGACGAGATTGGGAATCAGGTCGTAGCGCCGCTTGAGCTGCACGTCGATCTGGGCGAAGGCGTTCTTGAACCGGTTGCGCGAGGTCACCAGCCGGTTGTAGATGCTGACCACCATGACGACCATGATGACCAGCAGCACCGCCACGACGATCAACCCGATGAGGGTGGCGGTGGCAAGCAGAATCGTGGGCATGTCAGGCTCCCATGAAGGTAGGATGGCCGCGGGCCAGGCAGAATCCGATCAGGAACTTACGTCGCCCCGCGGGGGATGTCAATACCCCGCGGGGGGCAGAAGAGGGCCGGGGCGTGGCGCGACTTGCGGGTGTGGATGGTGCGGGGCGCCTCGGGTACGGGATGCCTCGGGTGCAGGGTAGTTCGAGGGCAGGGCTCTTGGGGTGCCTCCGGCGGCTTGCCAGCCAGTGCTCTTGGCGCAGGTCGGGGGCACTGGTGGATAAGTCACCCCCGGTCCCCCGGTCCCCCGGTCCCCCGGTCCCCCGGCACCTCGCCCCCCCGGAACCCGGCGGTGGGTCCGCTGCGCTTGACCCACCCTACCTGGGGTTCGGTCTGGGGGGGTCACGGTGCTGGCGCCGTCATGGCCCGCACCGTCTCGTGCAGGCGGGCGAGATTGGCCAGTTCCTCGGTGCAGGCGTGCAGATGCATCATGCTGGCGGCGTCGGACATGGCCGAATCGGGGTCGGGGTGGGTCTCGATGAACAGCGCCTGCACGCCCGCGGCCACCGCGCAGCGGGCCAGCAGGGGGGCCAGGTCGCGCCGCCCGCCGCTGACCGTGCCCGCCCCGGGCAGTTGGGTCGAGTGCGTGGCATCGAAGCACACCGGCCAGCCCAGCGCCATCATTTCCTGCACACCGGCGAAATCGTTGACCAGCCGGTTGTAGCCGAAGAACGTGCCCCGTTCGGTGAGGAGGATGCCCGCGGCGTGGGACTCGGTGAGCTTGCCCACCACGCTCTTCATCTCCGCCGGTGAGAGGAACTGGCCCTTCTTGACGTTGACCGGCCTGCCCGTGCCCGCCGCGGCGGCCAGAAGGTCGGTCTGGCGGCAGAGGAAGGCGGGGACCTGGAGCAGGTCGGCCGTCTCCGCGGCGGGCGCGGCCTGGTCGGGCTCGTGGATGTCGGTGGTGACGGGCACGCCCAGTTCGCGCTTGACCGCCGCGAGCATCTCGAGCCCCCGTTCCAGACCCGGCCCGCGCGGGCTGTGGACCGAGGTGCGGTTGGCCTTGTCGAAGCTGGCCTTGAACACGTAGCCCAGGCCAAGCTCACGGCAGCGGTCGCGAAGTGCCGTGCCCACCGCCATGCACAGCTCGAACGATTCGCCCAGGCACGGGCCGGCGATGATGGCCAGCGGCTGATCCGGGCCGATGTGGACGGGACCGATGGTGGTGGTG
>PUMS01000355.1 GCA_003551485.1 Phycisphaeraceae bacterium
GCCCGCGGCGATGCGCAGATGCCGCGAAGCGGCGTCGAGCCGTCGGTCGACTGGCTGCGAAAGCTCCTGGCCGCCATGGTCGCGGGCATCGGCGCCATCGGCTTTCAGTGGGGCAACCACTTTGTCAACACCCTCGGGCCCGAAGCCGTCAAGGCGTCGGCCACCACCGGCTTCATGGCCAACCGCGAGGTCTGTTACTGGCGGCGATACCTGGAGCTGACCCACCAGAAGGACGCCTCCACCATCAACCACGAGATCACGCAGATGATCGAGCAGTTCATCGTCCAGGTCATGGGCTGAGAGGCCCGCCAGCGAGGTTCGCGCCATGTCCAATGCGATGCAGGTCCACTGGCATGAAGGCATGTTCCTTCAGCCCCACCACCTCCAGGCCATGCAGCGCCAGGTGCAGGCTGCGATGCATCAGCAGCACCGGTTGCTGTGCCCCTGGCCCTGGGGGCTGATCGAGTACCGCCTGTCGCGCGATGCGCTGGACAACATGCGCGTGCAGTTCGACCGGCTGCACCTGGTCATGCCCAGCGGCGTCGAGGTCAACGTGCCCGAGGCCGCCGACCTGCCGGCTCTGGACATCGAGAGGGCCTTCGCCGCGGGCAGCGGCGCGTTGGACATCCGCCTGGCCGTGCCCCTGTGGCAGGCCCAGCGGGCCAACGCCATCGACCCGGCCCAGCGCCAGGACGGCGCTGCGCGCCGCATGTTCCGCATCGAGCAGCTCGAGCAGCCCGATGAGAACACCGGCGCCAACCCCCAGCCCCTGGCCGTGCGCCGCATCAACGCCCGCCTGCTGCTGCCCGATGAGGATGCCACCGACCTCGAGACCGTCCCCGTGCTTCGCCTGGTCCACGCCGCCGAGGAGGGTGAGGACCTGCCGCGGGTCGATGCCGGCTTCATTCCCCCCTGCCTGCTGATCCGCGGCTATCCGCGGATGGCCGAGATCGTCCGCGACATGGCCAACCACAGCCAGGCGATCCGCGCCAGCCTTGCCGCGCGGCTGAAGCCGGGCTTTTCGATGGATCAGGTCAAGGGCCCGCTTCTGCGCCAGCTCCTGAAGCTGCGCACGTTCAACGTCTACGCGGCGCGCCTCGCCGCCCTGGCCGCCGCCCCGGCGACCACCCCGTTCGAGGCCTATCTCGAGCTGCGCTCGATGCTGGGCGAGCTGGCAGCGCTGCACCCGGACCGCGACCCCTGGGATGTGCCCGACTACGACCACGACCAGCCCCTGCTCGCCTTCGATGAGCTGTGCCGGCGCATCCGCAACCTCGGGCCCGAGACCACCGGTGAGGGCCTGATGAAGGTCGAGTTCAAGCGCGAGAAGGGCTACTTCCTGGCCACGCTGGACAAGCCCCAGCTTACCCAGCCCAACGAATACTTCCTTGCCGTGGCCACCCGCAGCGACCCGAGGGAACTTGCCAAGCTGCTCGAGGACCGCGACCGCTTCAAGCTCATGCCCGAGAAGATGGCCAACGCCCCGGTCTGGGGCATCCCCCTGGCCGAGGAGCGGAACCCGCCGATCGAACTGCCCACCCAGAGCGGCCTGCACTATTTCCGCCTGCTGCGAAGCGACAACCCCACCATGTGGCAGCGTATCCAGCAGCAGGGCGGCATCGCCGCGGTCTGGCCGGGCATGGACAACGCCGACTACAAGCTGACGCTATACATGACCGTTCCCACCATCGAGTGAATGAGTGAGTGCGCCCCATGACGCTGCTGGAGACCGCCGAGCCGCTTTTTCAGTTCGTCTGCCGGCTCAACCGCCTGGCACGCAAAGGCAGCACGACCGACGCCGGCCACGCCCGCGCTGAGGCCCGCGCCATCCTCGAGCGCATGCGCTCGACGGCCGCGGCGGATGTGCGCCTGGCCGATCAATACAGCCGCGTCGAGAAGCCGCTGGTGTTCTTCCTGGATTCGATGATCCAGGAGTCGCGCCTGCCGTGGGCCGGGCAGTGGCAGCCGCTGAGCGTCGAGCTGTGGGACCAGCGCGGCTACGTCGACCGATTCTTCGCCATGCTCGAGGAAGAACTGGCCGACCCCGCCCCCGCCGCCAGCGAGCGCCTGGCGATCTACTACACCTGCCTGGGGCTGGGCTTCACCGGCTTCGACACGCGTCCGGCGGCCGAGATCCGCCGGCTGATGCTCCAGATCTCGGCACGCATCCGCCATCTGATGGACGTCGACCCCTCCGCGCGGATCGTACCTGACGACCAGCTTCAGATCATCCACGATGACATGCGCCAGCCCGCGGGCAGCCGGCTGCTCTACATGGGCATCACCCTCGCCGGGCTCGTGGCGGTGCTGATCGCGGCCAATGTCTACCTCTTCCACGCCAGTCAGAACGAACTGCACCGCGACCTGGAGGCCATCGAGCAGGCCACCACCCGCCAGGTCGATGCAGGCTCGGATGGGACTCGATTGCCATGATGTCTGCGCTTTCAACCTGGAGCAGCCTGTCCACACCCGTGCGAATCCTCTGCGGGCTCGGCGCCGGCGCGGGCCTGGTGGGCGTGGCCGGTATCAGCGGGGGCCTGGGCCTGGCCATGGTCGTCGGCGGCGGGCTGCTGGTGCTGGTGCTCATCCTGCTGCTGGTGCGCATGGTCTTTCTGGCCTTCCAGCGCAAGAAGGAAAAGGCCATCCGCAAGGAGATGGGTGAGGCCGGCCCCAGCGCCGGGCCGACCACCGCCGAGAACCGCGCCCAGCAGGAAGAGCTGCGTCGCCGCTTTCTCGAGGGCATCGAGAAGTTCCGCGCCGCCGGCAACAACCTCTACACCATGCCCTGGTACCTGGTGCTCGGCGAGCCGGGCTCGGGCAAGACCGAGGCCGTGCGCCGCTGCGGCATCGGCTTCCCCCCCGGCCTTCAGGATGAGCGCCAGGGCTGGAAGGGCACGGTCACCATGGACTGGTGGTTCACCAACAAGGCCATCTTCCTGGACACCGCCGGCCGCTACACCACCGAGAGCGACAACCCCACCGAACTGACCCAACTGCTCAAGCTGCTGCGACGCCACCGCGGCAACTGCCCCATCAACGGCATCATCCTCGTGGTGCCGGCCAACAGCCTCATCCAGGACTCCGATGCCGAGATCGAGCGAAAAGCCGGGCGCATCGCCCAGCGCCTCGAATTGATCAAGCGCACGCTCGAGGTCCGCTTTCCCGTCTACTTCGTCGTGACCAAGACCGACCTGATCGAGAGCTTCCGCTGGTTCTTCGAGGGCCTGGACGACCCGCAGCTTCAGCACCAGGTGCTGGGCTGGGCCAAGCCCGGCACGCTCGATGAGCCTTTCAAGCCCGAAGAGGTGGATCAGTACCTGGACCAGGTCCGCCGGCGCCTGCTTCAGCGGCGCATGTCGCTGCTGGCCGATGCCGGCACGGGCGAGGATGGCGACTCGCGCCGCATCGACCGCATGGATGCGCTCTACATCTTCCCCGACGACCTGATGCGCCTGGCGCCGCGGCTGAAGCGCTACCTCGAGCTGATCTTCACGCCCAATCCCTGGTCGGGCAAGCCCTCGTTCTTCCGCGGCATCTTCTTCACCTCCTCGATGCGCGACGGGGCCGCGCTGGACCAGGAACTGGCCGAGGCCCTGGGCGTGCCCGTGGACTCGCTGCCCGAGGGCCGCGTGTGGGACAAGGAAAAGCCCTACTTCCTCCGCGACCTTTTCAACCGCAAGATCTTTCCGGAACTGGGCCTGGTCACACGGGCCGGCGACGTGGGCCGCATGAGGCGCCGCCGCCGTGCGGTGCTGCTGGGCAGCGGCATCGCCGGCGTGGTCGGCCTGATCGCGCTGACGATCTTCTCCGCCGTCGACCTTCGCCAGCGCATCGGCGAGCAGAGCGTGTTCTGGAGCGGCCTCAGCGGCGCCTATAACCGGGCCCTCGAGGAGAACAATCCCTGGCGCCTGCTGGTCAGCGTCTCCGGTGACCGCCCGCAGTATCACTACTACGGCGAGTATGAGTACCAGGTCGGTGACCGGGAGATGCCACTGAGCCGGCTGCTGCTCGAGAGCGAGCGGCAGGTGCGCCATCCCATCAGCCGCCCGCGGGTGTTCTTCTGGGCCGCGGGGGGCAACGTGCTCGAGGATGAACGCCGTCAGGCCCACCTCCGGCTCATGGATGCGGTCTTTCTCCAGCCGCTGCTGGAAGCCGCCGCCGCGCGCATGGGTGATGACGAGGACCCCGGTGCCTGGGCCGTCGATGACACCCCCGCCGCGGCCCTGGCGCTGCTGATGCGCATCCACAGCGGCACGGGCCTGGATGCGGTCGACCTCGACCCGCTGTTCCGGTTCGTCCTGGTCGATGAGGATGAATTGCAGCGCTACCGTGGCGACCGCGAGCTGCTCAACGAGGCCTTTGTCAACACCTACGGCGCTGAGGGCCACCCGCCACCGGCCCTGTCGGCCAACGGCCGCGACCTGCACGCGACCATCGCCACCGGCATCGAGCGGCTCAACGCCTTCTGGGCCCGGCGCGCCCGTCAGGACCCGACCCTGGATGACGCCACCCGCCAGACCGCCGCGCAGGTGCATGAACTGGCCCAGGCGCTCGATGCCTTCCTCAAGGCCGAGCGCGACCTGATCGCCCTGGGCGAGCCGGTGGCTTTCGATGCCGCCGCGCTCCAGACCCGCGAGGACCTCGACCAGGCCCACGATGGCTGGCTCAGCGCCATGGGCCGCATCGAGGACAGTCTCGACCGCATCGCCAGGATGCGTACCCGGCTCGGTGAGACCCTCGACCGCACCGATGCACTGATCGACGCGGCGCGAAACGAGTTGCACGCTGATGCCGACCGCACCTACGACCGCCTGCTGGCGTGCCTGGCCTGTGAAGGCAGCGACCCGCGCGCCGTGGCGCTGGCTCGCGACGGGGCCGCGCCGGCGCGGGTCATTCCCACGGCCAACGCCGCCCAGGGTGAAGATCGCACCATCGAGGCCCTGTGCCGGATGCTGCAACAGGGCCGCCGCCAGGCCCACCGCGCGATGGATGATCATCTGGAAGGCCTCCAGCAACAGTTGGAGGCGATGCGAACCGACCTGCTGGCCCGCGCTGACAGCGATGAATACGCCTTCGAACTGCACGGCCGGCTCTTCCAGGCGGCACACAAGGCCGTGGGCCAGGATGTGCCCCACGTCGGGCCCGAGCAACTCGAGCAACTGCTCGAGTCCCTGACCTCAGCGCGCCGGGCAGCGCAGCGCGATACGGCCGAGCTTGCCGCCAGACTGCCCCAGGAGGGTGAGGCCGGCCGGCGCGCCGGCGATATTCGCCGCGGCGTCGAGTTCGCCCTCGACCTCGCCGAGCGACGCCAGCGCATCGTCGTGGTAGCCAACCTGCTCGATGATGCACCCGCGGACTATGAGCAGGTGCGCGACCTGGTGCGCGCCAAGGCCCAGGACATTGCGCTTTCGCCGCGTCAGCGCCTGCTGCCGATCCCGCTCAGCCGCGCTTTGCACACCCGCGAGCAGGCGGAGGTGCCCGGCGAGTTCGTTCCCGAGGCCCTCGAACGTGCGGTGGGCCAGTGGCAGTCCCTTCAGCGGGCGCTTGGCCGGGACGGGGAGAATGGCGATCTGTCCGCGGCGTTGACCACCCGCCAGCGCCGGGAGTTGCTGCCACGCGTCGAGGGCGCGTGGCGCGACTTCGCGGAGCAGTACCTGCGCTTCTGGTTGCGCGACCTGCCCGAGGCCGCGGCTTACGATGAGGACCCCGACCGCACCTGGCCGGACCTGCACCGCGAGCTGCGCCGGCTCCAGCCGCCGGCGGTCAACGAGGCGCTGGAGCGGCTGGCGCAGCGGCGCAGCGTCGCCCTCGATACCCGCCACCTGCCCGATTCGCTGCTTGATGACGATGACCGCGAGCGTCGTCGTGACACACTTGAGTCACTCGCCCAGCAGCGCCAACTGCTGGCCAGCCGCCGCTTCGATGAAAGCTGCCAGATGATCGTGCGGAACTGGCGGCTGCTGCCCGAGCAGACCCACGTGGCCGTGCGGCTGCTGCGCGGCCTGACGGCCGAGCGCTTCCGCGATGACTATTTCGTCTACGGCGATGGCCATCCCTACTGGAACGACCTGGCCACCGATTGCCTGGGCCTGCTGGCCGCCCACGCCCAGCGCGAGGCCGCCCAGGCGCTGGATGAGCTGCGCCGGCTCGACGCCTATCCCTTCGTGCGCGACAGTACCCGCAGCCTCACGCGCCAGCAGATACTCGATGCCCGCCGCGCCATCGACGCACTGCCCTCACCCGGCACGGTCGAGGGCACGGCGCGTGAACGGGTCATCGCCGCCGGCGGCCAGACCGGCATCGATCGCATCGACCGCCTGTTGGAGCAGTTTTCGGGGCGCGGCCTGACGCGCGACCCGGCCGAGGCGCGCTGGCTGGATCAGATCAGCGCGCTGATCGAGGCCCTGGTGGGCACCGATGAGCAGCCGCGCTGGCTCACGGCCGAGCTCACCTTCCCCGGCGTCAGCGCTGACGATCCGGTCCGCACCTGGTTTGCCGAGTTCCGCCTGCGTCTGGGCGATGCCGGCCCGCTGCCACGCCACCGGGTGGTGCGGCCCGACCCGGCGCCCATCGAGAACCTCACCGCGCCCGGTGAGCGGATCGTGCTGCACTTTCACGCCTGGCCCGGGGCGCAGCAGGTCCACGGCCGGGCGGTGCTGGGCGAGGACTGGCCCATGCTGCGCCTGCTTCAACTGGAGGAGGCCCAGCGCAGTGACGAGGATCGCACCCAGTGGCGCATCGGCGTGCCGGTGCATCATGTTGACCGCGATGAGGTCGTCGGTCAGTTCCCGCTGTCGCTGCAGTTGAGCCGCGAAGTGCCCCCGCCCGACGACTGGCCGACGCGCGAGAGTTGGCCCCGATAGGTCTGACCACCGCACGGATGCACTGCCGGCAGGACGCCGGCCGGCAGGCTGTAGATGGAGCCGAGCCGACCATGTTTGGACGTATCGCCCGATGGCTGACCGGATCGCGCAGCGCCAAAGGCGCCGCCCCGCTGCGTGCCTGCGTGGCGGTGTTCGGCAAGCACCCGGCCTGGCAGGACTTTCTCGAGCTGGGCGTGGACAGCCGCCCCCTGGCCGACGTCAAGCGCCACCTGCACGTGGGCGGAGTCAAGCCCAACCTCGACCGCGACGATGAGGGCGCCTGGAGCCGCCTGGCCGGCAAGCAGAGGCTCGATCGCTTCAACCACGCCTTCATCTGGAAGATGCGTAGGGACGTCGCCGTCGGTCGGTTCTGGTCCAGCCACGACGGCTCGATCTCGCGCCGGCCCTACCCGCTGTTCATCTGCGCCCACCTACGTCATCTGGACGTGGACTTCGCCATCGAGCAGGTCTGGCCCACGCTCGAGTGGTTCGAGGCCGCCGCACAGCAGGCCCACGACCAGGATGCGGTCGAGCGCGCACTGGGCCAGGTGCGTTCGCGCATCCTCGAACTGGCTGATGAGGCACCGGTGAACGGGGAAGACGCCGACGCCATCCGCAACAGTCTGGCCACGATCGCCGCGGCGGAGCAATGGGGCGATGGCCGAATAGGCCTGCTGAGGATTCTCTATGAAATCGACCGCGACATGGCCGACTACCGTCCCGGCTCCGGTCGGGTGACGGGGCTGGCCACCTCCTGGACGCTCGACCGCACCGCCCGTCAGGTCCGTGTGCCACGGCTGGTCGACAGCCCCGCCCGTGCCGGCCGGCTCTGGCTTCACGCGCTGGGCGCCCAGCTCGATCCGGCCTCGCCCATGCTCGCGATCATGCCGCTGCAGCAGCCCTGGGTGGACCTGATCGTGGGGATGCCCGACGCCGATCAAGCCTTCTGCATCCTCGCATCCGACAAGGCGCTGCCCCTTTCCAGCGATGTGCCCTACCCGCTCGATTCAGACTTCGAGCGCAAAGCCGCCGACATCATCGAATCCTGGCAGAGCGGCACCGCCCAACCGTTGGCCGGCCAGCAACAGCAGGCGTCCGAAGCCAGTGGCGGTGATGAAGCGGCACACGGCCGGGGGCAGGCCGGCGCCACCGGCACCCGCGGTGAGAAGGGCACGCTCCTCTGGGCGATCATCGGTCTCGGAGCGATCGCCATCGCCGCCGTGGCGCTGCTGGTTGCCGGCGTGCTGCCCCCGGCGATCACCGGCGCCCCCTCACCGGCAAGCCCACCCGCGGCGTCCCCGCCACCTGCCGCGGCGGTGCCCGCACGTACAGCGCCAGGATCAGCCGGCCGGCTCGATCGGCTCAGTGCCGCCTACCGCGACTGGTTCGCCCGCTTTGAGGCCGACCTGCCGCGCTATCGGGACCTCTATTCCGCCGACCCGCAACTGCGCCGGCACCTGCTCATGCCTTTACAGGATGCTGCCGCGCGCGGCGTTCGGTTCGACCCGCGCGACGTGGCTGCGGCCGACGACCCGCAACAGGCCGCGGCCGATGCCATCGTGGTCATTGAAGGGGTCGCCGCCGCCCTGCGTGCCGAGCGATGGGACCTGGTGGCCGGCTTCGAACGAAGCGCGCAGCGATGGGCCGGCCGCGGCTGGCACCGCCCTGCGTCGGCCCTGAACCAGGCCATCGAGCGCCTCCGACCCGGCGCCACAGGAAACCTCCACCAGGCCATCGCCGATGCCATCGAGCTCCGCCCGCTTCAGCAGGCCGTCGATGAGCTTGCCGCCGGCCTCGATGCCGAACTGGCGGTCATCACCGCCCTCAAGGCGCCCACGCTTGGCAGGTTTACCTCCCTGGTGCAACAGCGCACCGGCTCGCCGCCGGGGGAGGGCACTTACGGCGACATCCGGCGGCTGCAACACC
>PUMS01000471.1 GCA_003551485.1 Phycisphaeraceae bacterium
CCCGTCGGGGGCCGTCCGCTGATCGCCTGGACCATCGATGCCGCCCGGCAGGCCCGGTGCATCGACCGCATCATCGTCAGCACCGATGACCCGGCCATTGCGCGTGTTGCCGGGAGGCTGGGCGCGGAGGTGCCGTTCGTCCGGCCGGCGTTCCTGGCCGCCGATGACACGCCCGGGCTCGACCCGGTCATCCATGCCCTGCTGTGGCTGGCCGAGCACGAGGACTACCACCCCGCCTGGGTGGCGTGCCTTCAGCCCACCTCGCCGCTGCGCACCGCCGCGGATGTCGATGCCGCCTTCGACCTGGCCACCGGGCGCCGGGCGGATGCGGTGGTCAGTGTCGTCGAGGCCCCCGTGCACCCCCAATGGGCGCTGCGGCTGGACGATGAAGGCTGCATCCACCTGCCCGCGGCCGAGCCGCCGGCGCAGCGACAGGCCCTCGAGCCGGCCTGGGCGCTCAACGGGGCGGTCTACCTGGCACGTACCGACTGGCTGCTGGACCACCGCACCTGGTACGGTCAGCGCACCTACGCCCTGACCATGCCCGAAGACCGCTCCCTGGATGTCGATACGCCCTGGCAACTTCGCGTGGCCGACCTGTGCCTGTGGCAGGGCCAGCGGCGGCGGCTGGGGACGGCCTCGTGATGAGCGTGCTGCAACTGGGTTCGCGGCGGATCGGTGACGGTGAGCGGTGTTTCATCATCGCCGAGGCGGGGGTGAACCACGACGGCGATCTGGGCCGTGCACTCGAGCTGATCGATGCCGCTGCCGACGCCGGGGCCGATGCGGTCAAGTTCCAGACCTTCCGCGCTGCCGAGCTGGCCACCGCCGAAGCGCCCAAGGCGGAGTATCAGTTGCAGTGCGGCCCCGCGGGTGAGTCGCAGCGTGCGATGCTCGAGCGGCTCGAGCTCGATGAAGCGGCCCATCGCGAGCTCTTCCAACGCGCGGCGGAGCGTGCCATCGTGTTCCTTTCCTCACCCTTCGACTTCGACAGCGCTGCCATGCTCGTCGAGGTGGGCGTGGCGATGCTCAAGATCGGCTCGGGCGAGCTGACCCACCTGCCGCTGCTGCTGCGGCTGGGATCGCTGGGTGTGCCGGTGGCGCTGTCGACGGGGATGAGCGACCTGGCCGAGGTCGAGGCCGCGGTCGCTGCGCTGCGGCAGGGCGGCTGTACGCACCTGGCCCTCCTGCATTGCGTGAGCTGCTACCCGGCCGACCCGGCCGAGGCGAACCTGCGTGCGATGGCCACGCTGGCCGAGACCTTCGGTCTGCCCGTGGGCTTTTCCGACCACACGCCGGGCATCGCCGTGGCCCTGGCGGCACGGGCGATGGGGGCGTGCATCATCGAAAAGCACCTGACGCTGGACCGTCACCTGCCCGGTCCGGACCACCACGCCTCGCTCGAGCCGCAAGCGTTCGCCGAGCTGGTCGCGGGCGTGCGACAGGTCGAGGCGGCGATGGGCGATGGCATCAAGCGCCCCACCGCCGGTGAGCGCCACACGCGGCGGGTGGTGCGGCGGTCGCTGGTCACCGCCCGCGCCCTGGAGGCGGGGACGGTGATCGACTCGACCATGCTCGAGGCCCTTCGCCCGGCCGGGGGCATCAGCCCGTCGCGGCTGGAGCAGGTCATCGGCCGCTGCGCCCGCCGCGCGCTGCCCGCGGGCCATGCCCTGTCGTGGGAGGACCTGGCATGAGGCGCCTCGCCGTGGCCACCACCAGCCGTGCCGACTATGGGCTCTACCGCCCGTTGCTCGAGCGCATCGCCGCGCATCGGCAGTTCGAGCTGCACATCATCGCCGGCGGTGCCCATCTTACCGATGGCACCATCGAGCACATCCGCCGCGACGGCTACGCCATCGCCGACACCGTCGACTGCCTGCTGGCCAGTGACGGTGATGCGGCGGTGCCGGCCGGAATGGGCCTGGCGGTGGCGGGATTCGGCCGGGCGCTGGCGCGGCTGAGGCCGGATTTTCTGCTGGTGCTGGGCGACCGTTTCGAGATGCACGCCGCCGCGCTGGCCGCGCTGCCGCTGCGCATCGCGGTCGGGCACATCCACGGCGGCGAGCTGACGATGGGGGCGATGGATGATGCCCTGCGCCACAGCATGACGAAGCTCAGTCACCTTCACTTCGTCGCGGCCGAGCCCTACGCGCGGCGGGTTCGGCAGCTCGGTGAACCGGCCGACCGCGTGTTCAACACCGGCGCCCTGGGCGTGGACCACCTGATGCAGACGCCGCGGATGGACCGTGACGAGATCCGGCGCGAATACGGCATCGATCTGCCCGAGGGCGTCCTCCTGGCCACGTTCCACCCGGCCACGCTCGATGCGATGCCGCCGCAGCAGCAGGTCGAGCAGGTGCTGGGGGCCCTGGCCGACAGCGGGCGGCCGGTGGTGTTCACCCGCGCCAACGCCGATCCGGGCGGCCGGCGGATCAACGCGATGGTGGATGCGTTCGTGGCCGCCCGCGAAGAGGCGCAGGTGGCGGACAATCTCGGTCCCGGGTTCTATTTCAATGCGATGCGTCTGGCCGCGGCGATGGTGGGCAACAGCTCCAGCGGACTGATCGAGGCCCCGTCATGCCCCGTGGCGGTGGTGAACATCGGCCCGCGCGAGGATGGGCGGCTTCGCGCCGGCAACGTGATCGATACCCCGTGCGAGCGGGAGGCGATCGGCCGGGCCCTTGACAGCGCCCTGGACCCGGCCTTCACCGCCGCGCTGGGGGACGTGGTCAACCCCTGCGGGGATGGGCGTGCCGCGCAGCGCATCGTCGAGGCCCTGGCCGCATCGCCTCCGCCGCGGGAACTTCTGGTCAAGCGTTTCATCGACCATCGGGAGCAGAATGATGGATAGACGTCGGCTGGTCGGTCTGGGTGCCGGGGGCCATGCGCAGGTGGTGATCGAGATGCTGCGCATGTCGCAGCGGTGGGACATGGTGGGCCTGCTGGATGCCGACCCCGCCCGGCAGGGCCGGTGCATCGCGGGTGTGCCGGTGATCGGGGGCGATGACAGGCTGGTGGAACTGGCACGCGATGGGGTGATGTTCGGCTTCATCGGCGTCGGCATCGGGCCGCGGGCCGATGTGCGCAGCCGGCTCTACGGGATGCTGACCGGGGCCGGGCTGACCGCGGTGTGGGCGATTCATCCCCGTGCGGCGATTTCGCCGACAGTCACTTGCAGCCCCGGTCTGACCGTCATGGCCAACGCGGTGGTCAACCCCGGTGCCCGGCTGGGGGTGAACGTGGTGGTCAACACCGCCGCAGTGGTCGAGCACGATTGCACCATCGCCGATCACGCCTTTATCGGGCCCGGTGCGGTGCTGACCGGTGGTGTCCGCGTGGAGACCGCGGCGGTGATCGGTGCCGGGGCCACGGTGTTGCCGGGTGTCCGCATCGGTGCCGGCAGCCTGGTCGCCGCCGGCGCGGTGGTGCGGCGCGATGTGGATGCCCACGTCATGGTCGCCGGTGTGCCCGCGACGGTGAAGAAGGAGCTTGAGCCACCATGCAGGAGCGGCATAGCGGCGTGAACGAGTCGATCGGGATGCTGCTGGCCGATGCCGGCGACAGCATCCGGCAGGTGATGCAGCGCATCGACCGCGGGGCGCGGGGCATCGCGCTGGTGGCCGATGACGCCGGCCGCCTGCTGGCGACGGTGACCGATGGCGACGTTCGACGGGCGATTCTGGACGGGCTGCGGCTGGATGAGCCGGTGTCGGCGCTGCTGGGTCGCCGCAGGGTGGAAGAACGCCCCATCACCGCGCCCGCGGGCACCGCGGCCGATGAGCTTGGCCGCCTGATGAAGCGGCACAAGGTGCGGCACCTGCCGCTGCTGGATGGCGATGGCCGCATCGTCGACCTGGTGATGCGCGAGCAACTCGATGGCCGCAACGACCTGCCGGTGCGGGCGGTGATCATGGCAGGGGGGTTCGGCCGGCGGCTGAAGCCGCTGACATGCAATACGCCCAAGCCGATGCTGCCGGTGGGCGAGCGGCCGCTGATCGAGTTGACCGTCGAGCGGCTGCGCGATGCGGGCATCCACCGCCTGCACATCTCGACCCACTACCTGGCCGAGCGGATCAAGGGCCACTTCGGTGATGGCCGCGACTTCGGCGTTTCGGTCAGCTACCTCGATGAGCGCCGGCCGATGGGGACGGCCGGGGCGCTTGGCCTGCTGGAGCGGGCGGCCGAGCCGCTGCTGGTGATCAACGGCGACATCCTCACCGGCGTCGACTACGGCCAGATGCTCGCCTACCACCGCGAGCAGGGCGCGGACCTGACCGTGGCCGTTCGCCAGTACGGCATGGAGGTGCCCTACGGGGTGGTGCGCTGCGAGGGCGAGCGGGTCGTGGACCTTCAGGAAAAGCCGACGGTGGACTTTCTGGTCAACGCCGGCATTTATCTTCTGGAGCCGGGCGTGCTGGAACTGATTCCATCGGACCGCCGCTTCGACATGCCCGAGCTGATCCGCGCTGTGGCGGGTGATGGCCGCCGGGTGGTCAGCTTCCCGGTGGTGGAATACTGGCTGGACGTGGGCCGCATCGAGGACTACCGCGCTGCGCAGGTGGCGGTGGCGCAGGGCGCGTGGCGCTGGCCGCAGGTACGGGACCGTCCCCTGGCCGGTTGAGAAGCGTTTCGGGGTTGGCGGATGTGGCTGCCCTTCGATGTGCACGATGGGCTGTGGCACCTGGCCTGCATGATCCAGACAACGTTTTCTTCAGTCTTGCATATCCTCTGACCCTGTCGGCGGGCTGCGGGCCATCTTCCAGCGCGGGGTGGGGGGCATCTGCGGATATGCGGACAGGTTCACGGTGAGGGCACGCGAGGATTCCCGTGGTGGGGGTGTGTATCATAAGATCGACTTGTCGGACATTTCCAGCCGCCATAACTGGTGTATCCTCTTTGGCATCGGCATCGGGGGAGGCGACTTGCCACGGCGAGATCGGGCATTAACATGGTGCCACTTGCCCGGCCCGCACCCTGCCGATCAGGCCGGTTGAACGCGGGCCCGGCCCTGACGAGGATGCGACCGCCGAACCGGAAGAGATGAGGGTTACAAGCCATTTGCCCCAATGAGGTCAAGTACGTCTTTCCCCGCTGGGCCAACTACCTGTTGCCGGCCCTGGTGATTGGTGGAATCGGCGCGGCGGCGTACCTCCCCGTGCTCCTGGTGCTGGGCTTTTCGCCGCGTACCACCGACATCGGCTACCAGCCCAGGCAGCCGGTCGAGTTCAGCCACGCGGTGCACGTGGGCCAGCTCGGCATGGACTGCCGCTCCTGCCACACCACGGTGGACAAGGCCGCCTTCGCCGCCATTCCCCCGACGCAGAGCTGCACCAACTGCCACGCCCCCGGCGGCGAGGGCCCCAGCATCCTGGCCGACAGCCGTGAGCTCGAGCCGGTGCATGAAAGTGCCAGCACGGGCGAGCCCATCGACTGGGTGAAGGTGCACGACATGGCCGGCTTCGCCTACTTCGACCACGCCGCGCACGTGAACAAGGGCATCGGCTGCGTCACCTGCCACGGCCGGGTGGACCGGATGGACGTGGTCTACCAGGCCGAGACCATGAGCATGGCCTGGTGCATCGAGTGTCACCGCGACCCCAGCCAGCACCTTCGCCCGCTGGACCGCGTGACCGACATGGCATGGACGCCCGAGGACGATGGCACCACGCAGGAGGCGCTGGGCCGCAAGCTGATGGAACAGTACAACATCCAAGACTCCCAATACATGACGAACTGCTCGCTGTGTCACCGTTGAACGAAAACCTGAAGGGCCGCGAATACTGGCGCAGCCTCGAGCACCTTGCCCAGACGCCGCGCATCCAGGAGCGCATCGCCCGCGAGTTCGCCGGCTACGACCCCGACGCCGCCGTGTCGGTGTCGCGCCGGTCGTTTCTCAAGATCATGGGCGCTTCGATGGCGCTGGCCGGTTTGACCCTCTCGGGCTGCCGACGCTGGCCCAAGCGCCAGATCCGGCCGTTCGCCTCGCGCCCGGAGGACTATGTCCCCGGCCAGCCGATCCACTACGCCACCATGCTGCCGGTGGGCGGCGCGGCGGCCGGCCTGCTGGTGACGGCCTACGATGGCCGGCCGATCAAGATCGAGAACAACAGCGTCCACCCCTACCCCGGCGGCAGCACCGTCTTCGCCCAGGCCAGCGTCCTGGACCTCTACGACCCCGACCGCAGCCGCCGCCACCTGAAGCGCTCGGCCAACGATGACCGCGGCCACCAGCCCCAGAAGCGCCAGGACTTCGAGGACTTCCTTCGCCGGCGCCTCGAGGAACATGAGGAAGACGGCGGCGCGGGTCTGGCCATCCTGGCCGAGGCCGATGACAGCCCTTCGGTCGAGCGCCTGCGCGCCGACCTGTTCGAACGCTTCGGGCAGGCCACGTGGTACACCTGGGAGCCGGTCGGCCGCGATGCCGAGATCGACGGCACCCTCGCCGCCTTCGGCCGCGCCCTGCGGCCGCAGTGGAAGCTGGATGAGGCCGACTGCATCGTCTGCTTCGAGGCCGATCCGCTGGGCCTGCACCCCACTGCGCCCCGCAACGCCAGCGAATGGGCCCGCGGCCGGCGCGCCGCCGATGAGGGTCGGATGAACCGGCTGTGGAGCATCGAAGCACGCTTCAGCCTCACCGGCTCGAGCGCCGACCACCGACTGCCGGTGCGGCCATCGCGCATCGGCGTGCTGCTGGAGCACCTCGCGGCCGAGCTTGGCATCGAGGGCGCAGCATCGCAGCAGCTCGAGCCGCGCGAAGCGCAGTTCATGCAGCACCTGGTGGCCGACCTGGCCGGCGAGGACCGCCGCGGCCGGTCGCTGGTCATGGTCGGGACCGACCAGGACCCGGCCCTGCACGCGATGGCCTGGGCCATCAACGATCACCTGCAAAACATCGGCCAAACCGTCCGCTTCACCGATGAGCCGCAGGCGGGCGATGATGAGCGGATGCGCCGCGGCGCTTCGGGGCTGAAGCACCTGAACCGGCGAATGGCCGAGGGCGAGGTCCGCACGCTGATCATTCTCGGCGGCAACCCACTCTACGATGCCCCGGCCGATGTCGAGTTCGCTGAAGCCCTGGAGCGCGTCGAGCAGAGCATCCATCTTTCGCTGGAACTCAACGAGACCTCGCTGGCCTGCACCTGGCACGTGCCGCGGGCGCATTACCTGGAGTGCTGGCACGACGGCCGCGCCTGGGATGGCACGCTGACGGTGCAGCAGCCGCTGATCCTGCCGCTCTACGGCGGCCGCAGCGTGCTCGAGATGCTGGCCCTGTGCGCAGGCAGCGAGCAGACCGACGGCTACCACATCGTCCGCGGCACCATGCGCACGCTGCTGGATGACCCCTTCGAGCGCACCTGGCGGCGGATGCTGCATCGCGGCTGCCACCCCGGCAGCGAGCGCGAGGGCGTTGAAGCGCCCGCCGCGCAGTGGCCGCGGGACGGCTCACCGGCGGCGCCCGCCGCGCAGGGCGGCGACGACGGCGCGGTCGAGCTGGTGCTGGCCGCGGACTACTCGATGTTCGACGGCCGCCATGCCAACAACGGCTGGCTCCAGGAACTGCCCGACCCGCAGACGAAGCTGACCTGGGACAACGCGCTGATGATCAGCCAGGAGGATGCCCGGCGCCTGGGCATCGCCAACGCCACGCTGGTTCGGCTGCGCGGCGGGGACCTGGGTGAAGAGGGCTTCGAGATCGCCGCGTGGATCGCGCCCGGCCTGGCGCCCGGCACGGCGGTGACCACGCTGGGCTACGGCCGCCGCGCCTCGGGCAACGTGGGCACGCAGGTGGGCTTCGACACCTACCGGATTCGCCGCAGCGATGCCCTGACGGTGGTGCCCGGCCTCCGAATCGAGTCCACCGGCCGCAAGTACCTGCTGGCCAGCACGCAGGACCATCACCTGCTGGATGACATCGGCCAGTGGGGCAAGGATGCGCGGTTCGGCAAGCCCGGCGGCTCGGGCTACATCATCCGCGAGGGCACGTTCGATCAATACCGCCAGGACCCCCAGCTCTTCCATCGCAACGAGCACGGCGACCTGACGCTCCAGCTCTTTCCCCCGATCTCGGAGCAGATCCGCCACCCCCATGCCTGGGGCATGGCCATCGACATGAACAGTTGCACCGGGTGCAGTGCCTGCGTCATCGCCTGCCAGGCGGAGAACAACGTGCCGATCGTGGGCAAGCAGGAGGTAGCCAACAGCCGCGACATGCACTGGCTGCGCATCGACCGCTACTACAAGGACACGCCCGACCTGGCCAGCCCGGACGTGGTCTATCAGCCGATGATGTGCGTGCACTGCGAGAACGCCCCGTGCGAGCAGGTCTGCCCCGTGGCGGCGACGGTGCACGACACCGAGGGGCTGAACGTGATGGTGTACAACCGCTGCATCGGCACGCGGTACTGCTCGAACAACTGCCCGTACAAGGTGCGGCGGTTCAACTACCACGAGTACGTGGCCGTCGACCCGCGCGGCCGGCCGCGGCCGTGGCTGGGCATGCCCGACACCCAGAGCCGCGAGGAAATCGACCAGATCAAGCGGATGGTCTACAACCCCGAGGTCACCGTGCGGATGCGCGGGGTGATGGAAAAGTGCACCTACTGCACGCAGCGCATCCAGACGGCCAGGAGCCGCGCCGGCGTCGAGCACGCCCGCGGCCGGCGCCAGAGCGAGATTCTCGAAGACGGTGAAGTGGTCACCGCCTGCCAGGGCGCCTGCCCGACGGATGCGATCGTCTTCGGCGATCTCAACGACCCCGACAGCCGCGTCTCG
>PUMS01000472.1 GCA_003551485.1 Phycisphaeraceae bacterium
CGGCGGTTGCACCGGCGGCGGCTGGGGGCCGGCTTCGAGTACCAGCCGCAACGGCAGGGCGCCGATGTGGACCTGATCGCTGCTGGCCAGCATCGTCTCATCGATGCGGCGGCCGTTGACGTAGGTGCCGTTGCGGCTGCCCAGGTCGCGCAGCCACCACCGTCCGAACGGGTCCTGAAACAACTCGGCGTGCTGACGCGAGACGGTCGGGTCATCCAGCCGCAGGTCCACCGGCCCCATCCGCCCGATCAGCAGCCGGTTGATCCTGCCCAGGGCGATGCGCTGCGCGGGCCGATCGGGCCAGAGCACCTCCAGACACGGCGGCATCACTGCACTGCTGGTCATCGAAACCCGTTTCGTCGAGTGCGCCTCGTGGCCTGCGCTTTCCGGGCCGGTGACGGGTGCGTCCCTGCCTGCCGGCCGAGGCTCCGTTGTACCCTGCCCTCGCGGCGGCGCCAAAGCCCGGTGCGGCGGTGGGGCCTGCTCCTCCGCTTCCCGCACGGCGCTGTTATCATCCTTGCCAGATGGCCAGTTCCTTTCACGCCACGGTTGCCGCATACCGCCGCTGGTGGTTGCCTGATCTGCTCGTGCTTGTGGCACTTGCGGTGGCGGTGACGCTCCTGTTCTGGTGGACGGACCTGGACGTGCTTGCCGCAGCGCCGTTCTACGGGGGCGGGCCCGCGGGCGAGCCCTGGCCGATGCGGGAAGCCTGGCTGTGGTGGTTCTTCTTCTACGCTGCGCCCTATTTCACCATGGCCATGCTGGTGCTGGGCGGGGCGATGCTGATCCGCGGCTGGCTCGATCCGCGCCGGCGGGTGTGGCGCATCTACGGGCTGTTCATCATCCTGGTGGTGGTGACCGGGCCGGGTCTGGTGGTCAACGCGATCATGAAGGAGTACACCGGCCGGCCCCGGCCGCGCCAGATCGAGCAGTTCGGCGGCCATCTCGAGCACGTGCCGCCGCTGGCCATCGGTGAGATCGGTCGCGGCAAGTCGTTTCCGGCGGGCCACGCCTCGGTGGGTTTTGCCACCTGCGCTCTCTATTTCTTACTGCGACGGCGCCGGCCGCGGCTGGCGTGGGCGGCGCTTGGGTCGAGTGTGTCTCTGGGCCTGCTGATGGGTGTGGGGCGGATGGCGGCGGGGGGGCACTTCCTCTCGGACGTGTTGTGGGCGGGCATGGTGGTGTTTGCCACAGCGCTGGTGCTTTACTACTTCGTGCTGCGCGTGCCGTTATGGGAAGACCTTCCGCCGCGGCAGGCGGCCGCGGCGATGCGGCCGCGACGGCCGGTACTGACCGCGGTTTGCATCGGGATGGTGGTCAGTGTCCTGTGTGCGGCAGCGCTGTTGGCCACACCGGCCAACCGCGAGGTGAACTGGCAATACCAGCCCGAGGGCGAGGCAATCGACGGTCGGGAGGTCCGGCTGCACCTGGACCGGGCCGACCTGACGCTTGTGCTGACCGATGCGGGCAACCCCGTGCCCGTGCTGAGCCTCACCGGCCGCATCCGTGGCTTCGGCCCGCCCACCAGCCGGCTGCGTGAGCATCGCCTCATCGAGCAGCGCGACGGCCGGCCCCTGGTGGCCTACGAGCTGCGCCGCCGCGGCTGGTTCACCGAACTGAACGGCGAAGTGCAGGCCCAGGTCAACATCGAGGGCCTGTCGCGGTTGCAGGTGCGTGTGGATGAAGGCGACATCCGCATCATCGACCGCACCGACGGCACGCGCGATTTCCCCGAGTTCGACATCCGCTCGCGCCACGGCCGCATCGAGCACCTTTTGCCCAGGTGGGCCGGGCAGCGCTGACCTGCCCTGAGAATCGCCGAAAGGGGGCCGGCGACATGGAGCGCGGCCGTCTCGGCCGCGCCGAGGTCCGCAGCCCGGAATGCGGCCGAGACGGCCGCGCTCCATGCAACCTCCGCCCTGGCGCCGATATTTTCATCCTCCTGGGTGCGGCGCCGCCCCATGAGACACTGCCCTGAAAACAACGCCCTCTCCCTCCAGACCCCAGAGTTCCAGGCCTCTTTTCTGGTCCGTCGCGGCCTCAGGGGCGGAACTCGTGGGTGCGGGCGGCCTCGACGGCCTGGCTCAGCCAGGGGTCATCCACGCCGCTGAGGCGGTCGAAGGCCTCGGCGATCAGGCGCTGGTTGCCGCGCTCGACGGTCAGGTGCTTGACCCGGCCCAGGGTGAGGATGGCCTCGTAGCGGAAGGAGGGGTCGGCATCGAGCTCGGCGATGCGGATGGTGTCGGCCACGTTGGGCCGGCGGCCGCCGATGAGCATCTGCCACTTGGGACGCCATTGTTCCAGCAGCGTGGCGATGGCCGCATCCCACTCGCGTGCGCGTCCGGCCAGGGGGTGGGGCTGATCGCCGTCGCCCTGGCGGGGGGCGCTGAGGATGATCATGCCGCAGGCGGCGCGCATCATCTCCAGACCCCAGATGCGGCACCACAGCCGGCGGTTGACCGAGTACATGCGGTAACCCAGTGTGAACGCAGCGCGGGCGTACTCGAGGGCACGCTCGCGGTCGCCCTCGCGGCGAAGGTCGTTGGCATCGCGGACCAGGCGCGTACCCATGGCGTTGAGCCGGCCCACCAGCCGCTCGGCCGGATCGTCCATCGCCCCGGCAAATGGCATCGGCCGCACGGGGATGGTGTCGTCGAGAAACCCCTCCTCGACCCGCCCGGCGCCAGCGGCGGCCAGCAGGGCCTGGGCCTGCTCGGGCTCGAGCGCCCGCTGCTCATCGAAGTCGCGGCCCCAGCGCCGGGCGATCTCGAGGTAGCGGTCGCCGGCCGACTCGCCCGGCTCGGTTACCTCCAGCAGCGACGGCAACTCCGGCAGGCGGTGGCGCTGAAGGTTCTCGTCACTGGAGAGGTCCGTGGGCTGGTCGGGGCTGCCGCGCAGCAGCACCAGGACGAGGACCACCAGCAGCGCCAGGACGAAGGGGGTGATGATCAGCGTGCTTCGCAGGGTGTCGGTGAAGGTCTTCTGGCGGCGGTCGCGTGGACGTAGACCTGGGCCCGGGCGGCGGTGGTACTGGGACATCACTCTTGATCCTCACGATACGCGGCGTGCGGAGTGCGGCGTGCCGCGGTGGCTTGTCCACCAGTGCCGAGCCCATGCCTCTGCCTCAGGGGCATTGGCCGGTCTACAGCCGGTGGCACCGGATGGTATCGGCGCCCCCCCAGCTCGCGGCCCCGGTCCCCCGAAATACCGGCACACCCCAGAAACCGGCCGGCTTCCGGGGGCGACCGCAGCCCATGATGCATGATACCATCAACATGACCCGGTGGCGGTCATCGCTCCAACGGGCCGATGAATCGGAACCATCCCATCGGCCCGCCGCGCGGTTTGCCGCCCCGCGCCTCAGACATGGGAAACCTGCATCCGGCACCCCCAACCCTCAGGAATCACTGCCATGAGCCAGCACAACCAGGGACCGCTCGCGCCGCCGCCGCCCCCCGGCGGCCAAGGTGCCCCGCCACCTTGGGTGGCGCCGCCGACCGAACGCCGCCGAATGCCCACCTGGGCCAAGGCCATCGTCTATCTCGCCGTCATGGCCCTGATCGTCTCGGTCACGATCAACGTCTATCTCGGCCTGGGCCTGCGCGCGCTCACCGCCGGGCCGGCCCAGGAGGTCTACCGCACCGGTGACCGGGCCAACGCGATCCTGGTGCTGCCGATCGAGGGCACCATCGGCAACGACACCGATCGCTTCGTACAGACCGCGCTGGCGGTGGTGCGGCGCCAGCAGCCCAAGGCGCTGATCCTGCGGGTCGAGTCGCACGGCGGCAGCGCCTTCGCCTCCGACCGCATTGCCCATCGCATCAGCAAACTGCGCCAACAGGTCGACATCCCCATCGTGGCCAGCTTCGGCGGCATCGCCGCCAGCGGCGGCTACTACGTCTCGGCCGGGGCTGACCAGATCATGGCCGAGCCCAACACCATCACCGGCAGCATCGGCGTGGTGTCGGTGTTTCTCAACATCAAGGGCCTGCTCGAGGAGCGGCTGAGTATCGAACCCCACGTCGAGCTCGCCGACGCCTCGCCCCGCAAGCTCGAGGGCGCCCACCCCTTCCGCTACGATGATCGCGACCGCGAGGCGATGAAGGGCCTGCTCAACCACCTGCACGAGAGCTTCGTCAACGTCGTGCGCGAGGGTCGCAGCGGCCGCTTCGAGGAAGACGACCTCGAGCGCATCACCTCCGGCGCCACCTTCGTCGCCCCTGAGGCCGAAGCGATCGGCCTGGTCGACCGGATCGGCTACTTCGATGATGCCATCGAGCTGGCCAAGGAACTGGCGGGCATTCCAGAGGACGTCGCCCCCCAGGTGACCATCATCCGGCCCCAGCGCGGCCTCCTGGGTGTGCTGTTCGGCGCCCGCAGTGGCGGTCAGAAACCGCTGACCGACATCAGCGGCGAGCAGGCGCGCCAGTGGCTGCTCGATGCCACCGGCGTCCGCTTCGAGTACCGCTGGTACCCGGGCCACTGACGCCTTTTCCCGCAGCGCTGTCGAAGCCGTCACTCGGCGGACCTCGCTCTACCCACCCTGCGGGCTGCTCCCTCCGGGGGCGGGAGGGGGCCTTACGTGCGGCGCTGCCAGTCCACGTCCGGGTCCTTGGCGAAGGTGCGGTCGGCGAGGGTGATGCAGTCCCAGCAGATGACCGCATCCGGGTTGGCCCCGGCCGGCGGCTGGGGGTGGCGCCACACCTTCATCGGCGGCTCGCGGCGGCGGAGGCACATGGTGCATTCGACCGGCTCGGCGGCCGGGGCCGCCTGCTCGACGGCCATGTCCAGGGCCTCGAGCGAGATCACCGAGCCCTGGTGGCCCTCGATCATCGGACTGTGGCCATCCCAGTCCCGACCGGTGAAGTCGCAGGCGATAATGACGCCCTCGTCGGTTCGTCGCTGCATCGGATCACTCCATGCCCCGCCCCAGGGTTGCCACCGGGGGCTCGAGCGCCAGTGGCGCCCATCCCCCGGACCAACCGGATGCCAGGCAGCCAGCGGCACCCGGGGCATCCTACGACATCCGGCCGGAAACTTCTGGCACACCCGCAGCGCCCCCCCGGCCCGCCTGCGCCCTCTGGCACGTGCGGCGATGGCAGCGCACAATGCACGCACCGGCCCGGGCGAGCGGGCCGGTGGATTCTGTCAACCCGTTTGCATGGAGGATTCCTCATGAGCATCCACGTCGGCTTCATCGGTCTGGGCATCATGGGCGCGGGCATGGCCCGTAACATTCTTCAGGCCGGCTTCACACTCACCGTCTTCAACCGCACCGCCGCGAAATGCCAACCTTTGGTCGATGCCGGCGCCACCGCCGCCGCCGACGCCCGCGAACTGGCCGGTGGTTGCGATGTCATCGTGCTGTGTCTGAGCGACACCCCCGACGTCGAAGCGGTGCTGTTCGGTGATGATGGCGTCGCCGCCGGGGCCCGCAGCGGGACGGTGGTGGTCGATTGCAGCACCATCAGCCCGATCCAGTCCCAGCAGTTCGCCCGCCGGCTCAAGCAACAGGGCATCGACATGCTCGATGCCCCGGTCAGCGGCGGCAGCGAAGGCGCAGCGAAGGGCACGCTGAGCATCATGGTCGGCGGCGAGCAGCAGGCGTTCGACCGCGCCCGGCCCGTACTTGATGCCATGGGCAAGACCGTCACCCTCGTGGGTGACCACGGCGCCGGGCAGATGGTCAAGCTGGTCAACCAGGTGCTCGTGGCCGTGGGGATGCTGGCCCTGGGCGAGGCCTTCATCTTCGCCCAAGCCGGCGGGCTGGACCTGGTCAAGACGCTGAAGGCCATCGAGAACGGCGCGGCGGGTAGCTGGACCCTGAGCAACCGCGGCCCACAGCTCATCAAACGCGACTGGCGCCCCGGTTTCATGATCGACCTTCAGCAGAAGGACCTTCGCCTGGTGCTGGAGACGGCCCGCTCGCTGAACGTGCCCATGCTCGGCTCGGGCATGGTCAGCCAGCTCTACGCCGCGCTTCAGCAGCAGGGCCACGGCGGCGAAGGCAACCACGCCCTGGTCCGCGCCCTGGAGCACCTCAGCGGCATCGAGGTGGGCGCTTCATGAACCACCGAGTCCAGGACACCCCGCAACCGCCGGATCAGCCGCACAACGGCTCTCCCCCCAGCGCTGCCTGCCGAGGCCAACCCACGGGGATCAGCCGCGGGCCACACGTGACGGCGGCAGGGCAGGCGCGGCCGGGGTGGTGGTAAGCGGTGCGCAATGAAAAAAGGCCGGGCGCCACGGACTGGCCGCAGCGCCCGGCACGGCGGGTAGGGGCAAGGAGAATCAGGTGAGAAAGTCGTCCTCGAGCGTGTTGCGGATCTTCTCCAGGGCCTTGTTCTGGATCTGCCGCACGCGCTCCTTGGTCACGCCGATGATCCGGCCCACCTGCTCGAGCGTCAGGGCCCCGGGCTCCTTCCTGGCGCCGCCCTCGGCCGGCGGTTCGCTGCCGGGTGCGAGGCCGAAGCGGTGCTCGATGACCTCCTGCTCGATCTGGCTCAGCTCGGCGCGGTTGTCCCGGATGATGTCGCGGATTTCATCGACGCAGTCGGTCTCGTGGTCCTCGCGCTTCCGCTCCATGTAGTCGGAGCGCTCGAGCTTGGGGTCGAAGTCGGTGGGGAAGAGCTGGCGGTAGCGGCTGAGCTTGACCCCACTGCGGCTGAAGGCCTTGAGGATGGCGCGGCAGGCGTAGGTGCTGAACTTGAACCCGCGCGCCACGTCGAACTTGTCCACCGCGCGCAGCAGGGCCATGTTGCCCTCGCTGACCAGGTCGGCGAAGTCGACCTCGCTCATCCGCGTCCGCTTGGCCATGGCCAGCACCAGGGCCAGGTTGGTCTGGGCGATCTGGTCTCGACGCTCTTCAGCGCGGCGGTGCCACTTGAGCAGCTCACGCGCCTGCTCGGCGGTGATGCGGTCGCGGCCGACCTGCTCCCTGATCCGGCAGACACGGTAGCGGCAGTAGTTGAACTGAAGAAACAGCGTCCGCTCCTCGGCCGCGGTCAGCAGCACGGCACCGGCGCCGTGGCTGACGCGAGCCGCGGCCGAGAGGTTCTCCATTACGGGGTGGTACCAGCTCGTATCCGGCCGCTTGATCGCCGGGGCCTCATCGAACAGCTTCTTCTCCGCATCCGGCTCATGGAACAGCTCGTTGTCGATGTACTCGTACTTCTCTTCCATGACGCGCTTGACCACCTCCTGCTCAGCGGGGCTGAGCTGGCGGTGGGTATCCTGCAGCGACATGCTGCGGCTGCGCCGAGCCTGCTGAAGGGGCGAGAGTGAATGTCCAAGCGTGGACCGTTGCATGGCGTCCATCCTTTCGCCGGGAAACTCGTGGACTGCGTGGGGCATGGGTCCTTCCGTGGCGGTCTGGCGGGGGGCTTTCCGCATGCCTTCCGGGGGTCGGGGGCCGTCCGGGGCAAAGGCTGCTACTTTCTTCGGGGGGCGCCGGCCGCGTGCCGCGGTGGCTCTGGCGGGGGATCGGCCGGTCAAGATGCACGCGACGTCAGCGGTCGCCATCCGCAGCGTTCGGGCATCGCACACCGAAAAACATCGCAGCGCCTCACTTGAAACCCGTCGTCTCCCCTATAAGATACCCGATCAACCGGGTTTTGTTCACCCTTTTTCGCCACTTTCGCGAAAATTGGGCATTTTTCCATGGCGCCCCGGCACCAGCCCTCTTGGTGCGCCCAATGGGGTCGCCCGCCCTGGGCCCCCCAACCATCCCTGTTTGCCCATCTTGTTGCGGCGTAGCGCGGCTTGCTTGACCGCCGCTGCCCAACCTCCTTACGATCCGACGCTTAAATACCGCAGCCGGTTCGGCCCGCCCGCCGGCGTGCAAAATCTGCATACCGCCTGCCCCACGGTTGCCCCGGCCCCGCCCGAGGCGCGGAGTTCGCAGGCGGGGAGGCCTGCCTGCGGCGGTGAGCGGGTGGGGGGAGTGAGGGGGGGGTGTGGGGGATGAGGGGGGGCGAAGCGGCGGTAGTGAGACGTGTTGACTTCACCACCTTTCCAGGAGAGTGTTATGGCCTTTAACCTTCCCGACCTGCCCTACCCCCACGATGCCCTTGAGCCGGTCATCGACGCCCAGACGATGCAACTGCACCACGGCAAGCATCACCAGACCTACGTGACCAACCTCAACAATGCCATCGAAGGGCTCGATGTGCCCAACGACATCGAAAGGCTCATCGCCGACATCGGTGCCATCCCCGAAGCCAAGCGCACCGCCGTCCGCAACAACGGCGGCGGCCACGCCAACCACAGCCTCTTCTGGCAACTCATGGCCCCGAAGGGCAAGGGCGGCGGCGGCGCGCCGAGCGGCGACCTGGCCGCGGCCATCGACAGCACCTTCGGCTCGCTGGAGAAGTTCAAGGAGACCTTCACCACCGCCGCGCTGACACGGTTCGGCTCGGGCTGGGCGTGGCTGGTGGTCGACGGCGGTACGCTCAAGGTCGGCTCAACGGCCAACCAGGACAGCCCGCTGATGGGCCAGGCAGTGGCCGGCCTGGGCGGGCGGCCGATCCTGGGCCTGGACGTCTGGGAGCACGCCTACTACCTCAACTACCAGAACCGCCGCCCCGACTACGTCAAGGCCTGGTGGGACGTGGTCAACTGGGACAAGGTCGCCGACCTCTTCACCCAGGCCCGCACCTGACCCCCCCGGGAGTGCCCCCGACCGCCGGAAGTGCCCCAGAGCGCGGTCGCCTCTCGCTCCCCTCTCCCTCCGGGAGAGGGGCCGGGGGTGAGGGCAG
>PUMS01000259.1 GCA_003551485.1 Phycisphaeraceae bacterium
CGACCAGCCATGCCGAGCTGAACACGGCCGCGGCAATGAGGATGGTGATGGCGATCCAGCGTTTCACAGGCGGTCCCTGTGCAGGGTGGGGCATGGTGTGGGTGGGTCTGGCGCGCCGCTGGGGGGCGATGGGCGATGGGCGATCTTTGAGCCCCCCCGCCACCACGTCGCCCATGCAAACGCCCCAATCCGGCAGCCCCGCAGTATAGTAACCGCCCTGACCCCCTGCCAAGGGCGCACCGCGGCGGGCGGGCAGTGGGCGGTGCGGGTGCATGACGCGCACCGCGGGTGGATGGCCGGCCCTTTACTCCCCTTCTGCCCTGAGAATCGCCCCCGGAAGGGAGCAGGCCGTAGGGTGGGTAGAGCGAGGCTTTGCGAGCGTAACCCACCAAATGACGTGGTGCGACCGCGAGAGGCGCCGGGGCCTTCCCCACCGGGTCATCAGCAGTGCCGCAAGAGGAATGAGGGGGGCACCCAACGCGCGCCGTAGTGGCCTTGGGAAGCAGCAGCGCGGATCGTGCTCGCAGCGCGGGGTGGTGGGTTTAGCGCGGAGCGCTGTCGAAGCCATCGCTCGGAAGACCTCGCTCTACCCACCCTACACCTTGCCGAGACCTGGAACACGCGTTCCCCGTGCCCCGATTCTCATCCTCACGGGTGCGGCGGCGCCTCATGAGACACTGCCCTGAGAATCGCCTCCGGGAGCCGGCTGCATGGAGCGCGGCCGTCTCGGCCGCATTCCGGCATTCGCACCCCGGAGCGGCCGGGACGGCCGCGCTCCACGTGGGGCGTCCACCCCCGAAAAGGTTCCAGGACCCTTTTATGGCGCGAACTTCTCACGTTGCGTCGCCGAACTGCACTGTTTCCATGTCGTCACCGGGCTGCCTTCCATGGATGTTCGATGGTTTAAGCGTGTTCCCCATGCCTGCGAACACCCGTTGCCCATGTCTGCGGTGCACAGACCCGCAGGGAAAGGGAGTCGGCTTCAGAGCAGCGGCACGGTGGCTGTGACAAACGACGTCCGGGCGACTATGCTTACATTGTCCTCTGATGTGCGGTTACGAAGAAGCACGGTTGAGTTTCACATTTGCGATGCGCCGGTCCGGCTGCGGCGGCGGCCTCGCCGGCGCTGTTTTCGTGCCGGTGGTCCGCCTGCTGGACGATCTGCGCACCGCCGCCTCCGCCTGTGCCCCGGGTGGCGCAGGTGGTCTTGGTGGCGGGACGGCGGGCGGGCCTTAAGGGAGTTGAGTCAGTGGAATCCATGCAGCGCGCCGGCCAGTTGAGCGTCGACCAGGAAAAGGGCATCCTCGTCGCCTGCCTGCTGCCCGGCCACCAGAGCGATCCCCAGGACCCGCTCAGCGAGCTTCGCTCGCTTGCCGAGACCGCCGGGGTGGTGGTGGTCGACGAGATGCTCCAGCACCGCCACCAGCCCGATGCGACCACCTTCATCGGCTCGGGCAAGGCACGGGAGCTGGCGTCGATGGCGAAGCTGCATGAGGCGGAGGTGGTCATCTTCGACAACGACCTCTCGCCCTCGCAGATCGGCCGGCTGGAGGAAACCATCGAGAAGAAGGTGATCGACCGCAGCGAGCTGATCCTGGACATCTTCGCCGCGCGGGCCCGCACCTACGAGGCCCGCCTCCAGGTCGAACTGGCCCAGCTCGAATACACCTATCCCCGCCTGCGGGCGATGTGGTCGCACCTGGAGCGCATCGTCGGCGGCTCGCCGGGCGGGGTGGGCACGCGCGGGCCGGGCGAGCAGCAGCTCGAGATCGACCGCCGCATCGTGCAGCGCCGCAAGGCCGAGCTTCGTCGCGAGATCGCCGACATCCAGGCCCGCAAGAGCCGCGAGGTCGAGCAGCGCAACACCGACTTTTTCACCGTCGGCCTCGTCGGCTACACCAACGTGGGCAAGAGCACCCTGTTCAACACCCTTACCGACGCCCGCGCCTACGCCGATGACAAGCTCTTCGCCACGCTCTCGACGCGGACGCGGCGGTGGGACCTGGGTGGGGGCGACCAGGTGATGCTCTCGGACACCGTCGGCTTCGTGCGCGACCTGCCCCACCACCTGGTGGCCAGCTTCAAAGCCACGCTCGAGGAGGCCGTGCACAGCGACGTGCTGCTGGTGGTGCTCGATGCCGCCCATCCCCGGGCGATGCAGCAGTACGAGACGGTCGTGCGGGTGCTGGAGGAGATCGGGGCCAGCCGGCAGCAGCGGCTGGTGGTATTGAACAAGATCGATGCGCTCGAGCACAACGCCGACCTGCTGGCCTTCGAGTCGATGCTGCCCGATGCCCTGCCCCTCAGCGCCCGCCGCGGGCTGGGCATCGAAGCGCTGGTCGAGCGGGTGCGTTCGGCGGCGCGGGGCCGGCTGTGCGAGCTCGAGCTCGAGTTGGACATGGCCGAGGGCAAGTCGCTGCACTACCTGGAAAGCCGTGCCGAGGTGCTCGACCGCCAATACGACGGCGACCGGGTGCGGATGAAGGTCCGCATCGGCAAGAGGCTGCTGGAGCAGTTGCGGGCGATGGGGGCCGGCCTGCGCATCGTCGGCGGGGCCGACCGGGACCTGGCCCGGACCCAGCCGCCAGGCTGGGGCCGGGAGCCGACGTGAGAAGGATGAGCAGCGGCGCCGGCCGCAGGCCCCCGGATGCCGACGGTGGCATGTCCACAGGTGCCCACGCGTCCGGGCGCACCGGCTGAGCGGCAGCCGGTGGCACCGCGGCGTCGGCCGCGGGGTGCCCCTCGGGGTATCGCGGCCGGGACCGCGGTGCTGCGGCCCTGTGGCATCAACATGCCGTGGCAGACCGTTAGAATCAGGTGTGCCACCTGATGGACCGTGAATGCCCGCCGGCGCAAGTGCCGCCGCCGGGTATGGGAACCGAGCGTGCTGACCGACCAGCTTCAGAGCCTGTTTCGACGCATCCAGGATTACATCACCAGCAATCCGCTGGAGGTGTTCATCGAGCTGGCGGTCATCTGGCTGATCGTGCTGCTGATCGTGCGGTTCCTCCAGGGCACGCGCGGAGCGCGGGCGATCCGCGGGCTGGTGGTGATCCTGATCTTCGCCACGATCGTGATCCAGTTGCTGGGCCGGGAGGACTCGTTTCAGCGCCTGGCCTATCTGTATCGCAGCTTCCTGGGCTTCTTCGCGCTGGCGCTGGTGGTGGTGTTCCATCCCGAGCTCCGCCGCGCCCTGGTCCGCCTGGGAGAGGCGAGCATCTTCGGCGGCCGCGGCGGGCTGCGAAAGGCGCGGGTGATCGAGGAACTGCTCAAGGCCGTGGCCTACGCCAGCAAGAACAAGATCGGCCTGCTGGTGGCCATCGAGCGGCAGGTGGGCCTGAAGGGGATCATCGAGTACGGCACGCGGCTGGATGCGCTGGTCAGCGCCGAGCTGCTCAATACCATCTTCTGGCCCGGCTCGGCCCTGCACGACATGGGCGTGGTGATCGAGGGCGATCGGGTCGTCGCCGCGGGCGTGCAGTTCCCGCTGGCCGAGGGTGAGCAGTTCGACACCGAGCTGGGCTCGCGGCACCGAGCCGCCATCGGCCTGTCGCAGGAGGCCGATGCGCTGGTCGTGGTCGTCAGCGAGGAAACCGGCACCATCAGCCTGGCCGAGCGCGGCGGACTGACGCGCGGCCTGGACATCGAACAGTTGCGAGCCCGCCTCACCGAAGGCATGGGCCGGACACCGATCACCCCCATGACCGACACCGACGACAACGACACCGCCACCACCCGCTGACCCCCCCCCGGAATCCCCGGAACCCCCGGAGCCCCCGCAACCCCCGCAATCGAAGGGGGATGCCACCACGAGCCACCGGCTGCCGACAATGAAGACCAAGCTGCTGAGGCACATCGAGACCGTCACCATCGTCACGCTCATCAGCGTGCTGGTCTGGATGTACGCCGAGGGTGAGACGGTGCAGCAGTTCGAGGGCACGCTTCGCATCGAGCTGGCGGCCCCGCCGGACGAGGAACTGGCCATCGCCCCCGGCGGCACGCAGGTGGTCCGGGTCGTCTACCGTTGCGCCACCAGCCAACTCCCGCGATTCAACCAGGCCACCACCACGCCCATCGCCATCCGCCTCAACCCCAACCAGCGGGCACTCAACCTCCGCGAGGCGCTGCGTGAACGCTTTGCACCCATGGCGATCGACATCATCGATGCCCGCGATGAGGAGAATGCCGACACCATCGCCGTGCGCGCCGAGCCGATCCGGCGGCTCGATATGCGCATCGAGGCTGATACTTCCGGGGTCGAGGGGGTGGCGATCGAGGTCATCGATATCGAGCCCGAGGAGGTGAGCGTGGCCATGCCCGAAAGCCTCGTCCAGGTGGCACGGGGCCTGAACCTCCAGGTACGTCTGGCCGATCTGGCCGCCAGTCCCAATCCCACCGCGACCGCCGGTACCGTTGCCCCGCTGGGGGTCGGCCGCCATGTCCGCTCGCTGTCGATCCGGCTGCCCGAACCCCTGGCCCGACCCGAGCATCGGCCCCACGTCCGGCCGGCGCAATCCACGGCGGAGGTGACCTTCGAGGTGCGCCCGCAGGCGACCTTCCAACTGCCCCACGCCCTGCCCATCACCGTCCGGGTGGCCCCCGAGGTCATCGGACGCGCGGAGGTGCTCATCGACGGCCGCGAGCGCGGCACGGTGGGCCGGGTCACGCTCAAAGGTCCCGGCGCAGCCATCGCCGATATCCGCGAGGGCCGCATCGAACTGGCCGCGGTGGTCGATCTGACCGAGCCCGAGCATTTCGCCGCCATCGACCAGCAGCGCCAGCTCGAACTGCCCCTCACCATCCAGGGCCTGCCACCCGGGGTCACCGTCCAGGAGCCCGACCCCCTGCCCAAGGTCACCGTCACCATCCGACCCCGCAACGCCAGCCCCTGACCAGGTTTGGCCCTCGACACCGGCCCGACAACCACCTCCCTGCTCCCTCCGGGAGTCGCTCATGTCGCGTTGTGACACCCTCACCCCAGCACTCTCACGAAGGCAGAAGCCGTTGGTTTCAGGCAAGAAGGTTGGGGTGAGGGCAGATGCACAGGGCCCTCCCGATTCCGCCCTCGCTCCCGGCGGGGCAACGGGGCGGCAAGAGGCCGCGCTCCAAGGCTTGGCCGCCACCGGCCCGACCCCGGACAATCGACAGCCCGCTGCCCGATAGGGGCGCAAGCATTGCTCACCAGTGTCTTTGCTGCGCATCGGGCGACGGGATGAAGGGCGACGTTGGGCTGTCCGGGGATGAAGCGGAGTTGCCGATTCGCCTGCGAAAGCGTTAAGAACGGCGGTTTTCGACAGTTGTGCGCCGGGCACTCGCCCCCACTCACCGCGCGCTCACGTTATCCACACGTTTTCACAGCATTGTCGCCCACCGTGGATAAAAAATTTTTCTCACGCAAAGGCTTGCCTTGATGGCCCTTGGGGCGAACACGCCCGCCGCGGGGCCATACCCCTGTTGACGCGCCGCCCGTGATCCTTATGCTGCGGGTGTTCGGCAAGGGATTGCCGGGTCACGCGGCATCCAGGGCAAAGTCAGTCGCCCTGGTGGAACGCTGGTCGCCACAATGGGGAAAGGCAGAGTTGCGACACCATGCTCGATGCATGAGTCGATGGCGAACGGCACCTCGGGGGAGCCCCGCGTGGTGGTGCGGACGGCGCAGGCCGGACGTGCCCCGCGTGACCACGGGGATGGATCCAGTTGGCGGCATTCAGTGTGGTATCGGGTGAGACGGCCGGCACTGCCGCGTCAGCGGTTGCGGTATGGTTGTTGCCACCCCAGGGGTACACGGAAGTGACGACAGCGACGATGTCACCCAGCGGTGTTTGCGCGCGGATTGCACGGCGGCTGGAGAAAGCCGTCGGCCCTCATCGCTTCAGCATGTGGTTCGGACGCGCCGCCCGACTCGAGTACGAGGATGACGCCCATCGGCTGCATATCGCCGTGCCCAACCAGTTCGTCGCCGACTGGATCGGCCGCAACTTCGGCCAGCAACTTCACCAGGCCGCGGCGACCGAGGTCGGCCAGAGCATCGAACTGAACCTGCGCATCGAACCGCAGCGCTTCGATGACGACCCTGCGGCACCCGCCAAGCCCCCTGTGCGCCACGTCGGCCGTGAAGGCGACACCGAAAGCAGGGAAAGCAAATCCGCACCCACCGGCGCAACGCGCCACGGCCGCGGCGACTCGCCGCCACGCCCCCAGCGCGACACCCCGCAGCGCACTCCCATCACCGCGCGCAGCGCAGCGCTGCGCCATGACCTGGACGACTTCGTCGTCGGCCCCAGCAACGAACTGGCCTATGCCGCGGCCTGCCGCTTCGCCGGTGAGGGCGAGCCCATCGGCGGGCCGCTGTTCATCCACGGCGGGTGCGGCCTGGGCAAGACGCACCTGCTCCAGGGTATCTGCCGGCGCATCCGCCGGCTCAATCCCGATGCCCGCATTCACTACACCACCGGCGAGCAGTTCACCAACGACTTCATCGCCGCCGTGCGGCAGAACCGCCTCGAGCAGTTCCGAAGCGGCATCCGTCGCCTCGACCTTCTGGCGATCGATGACGTGCATTTTCTTGCCAGCCGCGAGAAGACGCAGCAGGAGTTCCTCCACAGCTTCGATGCCATCGAACTGGCCGGCGCGCGCATCGTCATGGCGTCGGACAACCACCCCAGGCTGGTGCAACAGTTCTCCGATGCCCTGGTCAGCCGCTGCCTCCGCGGCATGGTCGTGCAGGTGCGAACGCCCGACACGCAGACGCGCATCCGCATCGTCAAGGCGCTGGCACGCCGCCGCGGGATCAACATCCTCGAGACCGCCATCGCCGTGCTCGCCAGCCGCTACCAGGGCTCGGTGCGCGAGCTCGAAGGGGCGCTGACCAAGCTCCAGGCGCTGGCCACCCTGGCCCGGCAGCGTACCGGGCGGGGCGCTGCGCCGATGAGCAGCGATGAGCCGGCCGTGCCCACCATCGGCCACATGCTTGTCAACCGCCTGTTTGAGGGCCCCGAGCAGCCCGGCCCCACCCGTCCGGTGCGGTTCGAGCACATCCTCGAACACGTCGAGAAGGCCACCGGTGTCGGCCGCGAGCAGATTCTCGGCAGCAACCGCCACAGGCTGATCGTCCTGGCACGCTCGCTGGTGGTGTACCTCGCCCGCCAGTTGACCACGCTCAGCTTCCCCGAGATCGCCGCGGCCATGCGCCGCGGCAGCCACTCTACCATCGTCACGGCCAACACCCGGTTGCAGAAGCAGTTCCAGGCCGAACGGCCCACGTTCATCAACCTGCCCTCCTCCAGCGAGCCGGTGACGCTCACGGAACTGATCGACCGCCTGCGCTACACCATCTGCCGCCACGGCGGCAGCGGCAGCGGAAGCGAAGCAGACGGGGCCGGCTGACGGTGCCTTCCCCGCCGCGCATCATCGCCCGCGGCCGCCACCTGAACCTGCTGTCGCGACAGGGCTGGGAATACGCCACCCGGCCGCGAATCGGCGGCATCGTGGCCGTCATCGCCCTGAGCGGGGACGGGCAGATCGTGCTCGTCGAGCAGTACCGGCCCGCCGTTGAGCGCAACGTGCTCGAGCTGCCCGCCGGCCTCGCCGGTGACACCTCGCAGACACGCGGTGAGCCGCTGGTGGAAGCGGCAAAGAGGGAACTGCTGGAGGAAACCGGCTACACGGCCGCGCGCTGGCAGCGGCTTTTCGACGCCTTCACCTCACCGGGCCTCACCGATGAAAGCCTCACCTTCTTCCTGGCCACGGGCCTGAGCCGAAGCGGCCCCGGCGGCGGCGATGCCTCTGAGCGCATCACCGTTCACACGGTCGCCCTGCACGAGGTGGATGCGTTCATCGCCCGGCGCTGCCGCGACGGCTGCGCGGTGGACCTCAAACTCCATGCGGGCCTTCGCTTTGCCGAACGTGTGCCGTAGCGTCGCACCCCGCAGATGGGTAAGTGACGCGGCCGGTCGCCTTGCCCGTCTCAGTGCCCGCTTGTGCACCGGCGGCGCGGCAGGCGCGCGGGGGCGGTTTCCTCGCTGCCGCGTTACTCCAGGGCGGCGCGGATCATGTTCGCCACGGCGCGGCCGAGAAGCTCGGTGCCCTCCGGGGTGAAATGCACTCCATCTCCGGAAAGCATGGCCTCGCAGCCGGCATCGCAGACCACCCGGTGCAGGTCGTTGATCGGCACGTTCAGTTCGCGGGCCACCGACCGGGCCATGGCGTTGTAGCTTTCCACTTCGGCTTCGAACCGCAGCACCCGGCGGTCGCCCTGGCGGGCCTCGATCACGGGTGTGGTCAGGGCCAGGATGGTGCGAATGCCCGCCCCCTGGATCGTGCCCAGGCACGTCCGCAGGTTGTCGATGTAGGCATCGGCCCCGATCGGCGGCGGGCCGGGCGGTTGCTGTGCCTCGCGAGGGCGGGCCAGGTCGTGCAGGCCGGCGTTGAGATGGACCAGGTCCGGCTGCCGGTCCAGGGCCCATGCCTGAAGGTTGTCCCGGACGCATCGGCTGTTTCGGCAGTTTTCCTCCGGACCCCATACGTGAGCCAGCCCCTCCAGCTCGCGCACCACCACCGGTTGGTAAGCCATGCGGATCGAATCGCCGATAAGTATCACCAGCTTCATGCCCGTAGCATACCCCCCGCCGCCGCGGCGTGTCGCGGCGGGCGGCC
>PUMS01000148.1 GCA_003551485.1 Phycisphaeraceae bacterium
GGGATGCTCAACCGGCTGGAGCGGCCGGTGTGGTCGGACCATCCCAAGTACCTCTGGCCCGTGGTGCTGGCCATCCTCGATGAGGGGCCGGACCACCCCAAATACGAGCGGGCTATCGAGGTGATGCACCACGGCAGCTACGAAGGCACCTGGGCCGAGGAGCGGTTCAACAAGCGGGTGAAGTACAACCGCGAGTTCTTCCACTTCGCCGGCATCGGCATGGCCCGGCTGCTGATCCAGTACCGGAACCTGTGGCAAGACGATGAGCGCCGGGCCGTGCTCGAAACCGCCGTCGGCCACGGCGGGCTGCGCGCTTTCACCATCGGCACCGCCAACCACCGCACGATGAGCATCACCAACAGCTACCTGGTGATGCAGGAGGCGGTCAGGGAAGGCATCTCGGGCGCCCAGCAGCAGATGAACCAGGCCGAGCATCACCTGCGCCAGTTCGCCCAGCGCCTCTATGAAAACGGCATGCCCGAATGGGACAGCAGCACCTACTATGCCTTCACGCTCATCGGCTTCATCAACGTCTACGATCTTGCCGAGGATGAGAAGGTGCGCCACGTCGCCCGCGCGGTGATCGACTGGCTGACTGCCAACCATGCACTGAAGTACACCCAGGGCGTCTTCGGCGGGCCCGAAAGCCGCGGCGGGTCGGCCCATCGCTCGGTCGACGCCATCACCGACCAGTTCGGCTACTACTGGTGGGGCGATGCGCCCATCGAGCTCGATGACCTCGGCGGCAGCGCCGCCTACATCGGCCACGCGCTGCCCTCGGACTTCGAGCCCGATCCGGTCATCACCCGCATCGCGCGCAAGGCGGTCGAACTGCCGATCGTCTCTTACGGCTCCAGGCCCACCACCCCCGTGGCCAACTACGACAACTTCGCCAAGGAGACCTTCTACGTCGAGCCGCGGTTCAGCCTCGGGGCCATCTACGAGCGGCGCGACGGCTGGCACTACGCGGCCAACCAGGCCGTGCCCTGGAAGCTGGTGGTGCGAGGCCGGGAGGGGGCGACCACCTTCACCGGTGCCGGCATGAGCCGCACCCACAGCTACACCGCCGGCCGCGACCCCTGGACGCAGTGGGCCCACGACCGCAACGTGCTGATGCAGATGAGCCTGCTGATGCCCGACGCCCAGCAGCGCGACGACCTCGAGAACCGCACCGGCAGCTTCCTGGCCTACCCGGCCGACCTCGAGCCGCAGCAGCGCAACGGCGTGCTCTTTTTCGATCTGGACGGCGCCTACGTGGCGGCAAGGCCGATCCGGGGCGAGATGAAGTTCCATGAGGAGGTCCGCAACGACCGCCGCATCGTCGAGGACCAGGCCGATGAGGGCCAGGTCAGCGGCTTCATCATCGAGGTCGATGCCGAAGCCGAATCGCCGGCCGCGTTCCAGCAGGCGATTCTCGAACGCACGCAGGTCGACCGCACGCGCCTGGAGGATGACCGCGAGCTGACCTACACCGCGCTCGATGGCCGACGGGTCCGGATGCAGTACCAGGTCGATGGCTGGCATTGGGAGTACTTCACCCGCCGCGACCGCGTCGAGGGCCCCGGACACGGGCGGATGGCCCGCATCTGGATCGATGGCCGCGAGCGCAATCTCGATGGCACCTGGCCGATGTTCGCCAGCCGCTACCTTTACGCCGGGGATGGCGAGCTTCGCGTGACCGATGGCGAGCGGGGCTTCCGCATCCACTGGGTGGACGGCGAGCCGGTTCGCGAGCGGTTCGATGAGCCGCGCGCGGTCGAGGCGGGTTTTGAGAGGCGGTTCTACAAGGATTGATCGGCTGCGCCCCGCAGCGGACATCGGGCCCGCCCGGTGCCGGCAGCACTGGCGGGCTACCGCGGCCAGTGGCCCCCGCTCCACCCTCCGACGTCCAGCCCGGTTTTTTCTGGCACACCCGCCGCGCCGCCTGGGCGAGGGGGTTTGCGATCTGTTGCCTCGTGGCGCACAATGGGGCCGGTGCCCGGCGGCGGCAAGTTTGCAAAAGCGGATGCGTATGCCATGCCACGCCCCAGTCGCCGCTGCAAAGTGGCACTCGGGCATCGGCGGACGTGTCAGGGGTCGCATGGGGCCCGTTGCATCGCCGCCCCGGTTGCCACACCGCCTGCCCCGCCCCATCTGCGGCACGGTCCCGCGGCCGCTGCCTGGGGCGGGGGGGGTGGGCGCCCGACACAGGAGCCAGGATTCATGGAGATCACCAGCCCGGCCTTCGCCCATCGCGGCGACATTCCCGAGAAATACACCATCGATGGGCAGAACGTCAGCCCGCCGCTGCAGATCAGCGGCGTGCCCGCCAATGCACAGAGCCTGGTGCTGGTGGTGCAGGACATCGACTCGCCCATCGGCCTGTTCACCCACTGGCTGGTGTGGAACATTCCCGCCACCACCACGCAGATCGAGGAAGGGCGGTTGCCGCCCGGGGTTGAGCAGGGGATGAACGGCTTTGGCAACGTCGGCTACGCCGGGCCGTGCCCGCCCTCGGGCCGCCACCGCTACCGCTTCCGCATCTTCGCCCTGGACAGCGTGCTGGATGCCACCAGCCCCGACCGCCTGGACCAGATCGCCAGCGACATGGAAGACAGCGTCGTGGACAGAGCGATTCTGGTGGGCTTGTACACGGCAAAGGAATGAGCGGCCGGCCCGCGGCGGCGAGCGATTCCGGCCGCCCGGGCCCGGTCCCACCCGCTCTCGAGCAGGAGACAAGCCACCATGCCCCCGACACTGACCAAGCGCATCGATCGCAAGCTCCGCAAGTTCTTCAAGACGGTGCACTTCACCGTGTTCGCGATCTCGATGACGATCATCGTGGCGTTCGTGCTGTTCGGGGTGCTGTTTCAGGAGGCCGCCGGCGACCTTTTCGGCTTCCTGCACACCAACATCATCCGGTACTTCGGATGGTACTACATCACCATCGCCACGGTCTTCGTGGTGTTCGCGATCTGGCTGATGTTCAGCCGCTACGGCAACATCCGGCTGGGCGGCCGTTATGAGAAACCCGAGTTCAGCTTCTTCGCATGGTTCGCCCTGCTCTTCAGCGCCGGCATGGGCATCGGTCTGATGTTCTTCAGTATCGCTGAGCCGATGGGTTTTTTCGACAGCTTCACGAGAGCCAACGGCTACGAAACCGCGGAAGCCGCGAACCGGGCAATGATGCTGACGTTCTTCCACTGGGGTCTGCACGCGTGGGCGATCTATGTCATCATGGCGCTGACCCTGGCCTATTTCGCATTTCGTTTTCGCCTGCCGTTCACCATCCGTTCAATCTTCTATCCCATTTTCGGTGATCGCATCTATGGCCCCATCGGCCACACGATCGACATCCTGGCGATCTTCGCCACGCTCTTCGGGCTGGCTACGAGCCTCGGGCTGGGGGTGATGCAGCTCAACACGGGACTCAATTATCTCATCGGCACAGAAGTGTCGGTGACCAACCAGTTGATCCTTATCGCTGTGATCACCGCCATCGCCGTCGGGTCGGTGGTCTCCGGTCTGCATCGCGGCCTCAAGTGGTTCAGCATCCTCAACCTCACGCTGATTCTGGTCCTGATGACCTTCCTGTTCATTGTCGGGCCAACCCTGTTCAACCTGCGCTTTCTGATCGAGAGCACCGGCTACTACCTGCAGAACATCGTTCAGGTCAGCCTCGAGACCCGCGCGATGGACGACGGCGGGGGGCGCGTCGGTACCACGGTCTTCTACTGGGCCTGGTGGATGGCCTGGTCGCCGTTTGTCGGCATCTTCATCGCCCGCGTGTCACGGGGGCGCACCATTCGCCAGTTCGTCGCCGGCGTGCTGCTGATGCCGACGCTGTTCGTGTTCATCTGGCTGACCGTCTTCGGTGGCACGGCACTGCACATGGAAACGCATCCGCAGTCCATGAAGGACCCGGACACCAGCATTCTGGAGACCATTCGCCAGGAAGATGGAACCCTCGATGAGACCCAGGCACTGTATGCCACGCTGCAACAGCTCCCCGTCGGTCCATTGACAGGGGTGCTGATGGTGATCGCCACGATCCTCATCGTCACGTACTTCATCACCAGTTCCGACTCGGCCACCTATGTTGTCGATGCCCTGATCACGCGCGGCAGCAAACGCTCTCCGACGCGACAGCGCGTGATATGGGGTATCACCGAAGGTGCCATCGCCGCGGTGCTGCTGTATGCGGGCGGCCAGGCGGCATTGGGAGCACTGCAGACGGCAGCCGTCAGCACGGGACTTCCCTTCTCCATCATCCTGATCGGCATGTGCTACTGCTTCTACCGCGCCCTTCGACGCGAGTTCGACGTCGAGGGTGTGGAATGGTGGGATGAGTACGCGTAGGGTGGCCGGTGCTGCTGGTGGACAAGCCACCAGCAGCACCAGACGTGGACGGCTCCTGCTCGCCTTTCCCCTTCCGGGGCGGGAGAGGGGCCGGGGGTGAGGGTCGGTTCGGACCGGTGTGGCAGATTTCTTCAGGCCCCAAGGTGCAGGGTGGGTAGCGCGAGGTCTTCCGGGCGACGGCTTCGACAGCGCTCTGTGCTCAACCCACCACCCCGGTTGAGGTCGCCTTTCGCGCTGCGATCTTCATTGACAACCCGATGCACGGCGGAGACGTACGGCGCGGGCAGTTGGGGATGCAGGTTCATGACGGAGTCGCAGCGCAAAAAACGTCTTTTGCGGCACGTGACCGCCACTGGTGGGTTTCGCTCGGCGGACCTCGCTCTACCCACCCTACATGCGGTATTCGAGCATCACATCGTCGCCCAGGCGGCGGTGGCGCTGGAGCTTGAGGGGGGAGAGGTCGGCGATGCGCTCGCGGTGCAGGCCGCGGAGGGCGGGCACGGCGTCGGCATCGGCCATCAGCTTCGGGGCGATGAACACCATGCACTCATCCAGCAGCCCCTCGGCCAGCAGGTGGCCCATCAGCCCGCCGCCGCCTTCGACCAGCACGTTGGTGGCCTCGTACCGGGCCGCGAGCGATTCGAACACCGCCCGCAGCGAGAACCGGCCCGGCAACTGTTCATCCCGCTCACCCAGCGGCAGAAACGCCACGCCGCGCGCGGCCAGGGCCTCGAGGCGCGGCGGGCGCTCCTGGAGCAGGTCCGGGGCCACCGCGACCATCAGCGGCACCCTGGGCACATCCTTCAGCACCGCTGCGCCCGGCCGCAGGCGAAGCCCGGCGTCGATGATCAGCCGCCGGGCGATGCGGCGAGGCCGGGCGCCCCGCGCGGTGAGGCGCGGGTCGTCCATCATCGCCGTGCCCGCCCCGCAGCAGATCACATCCACCCGCGCGCGGAGCCTGTGAACCACCCGGCGCGAGGCCTCGCCGCTGATCCAGCGGCTGTCGCCCCCCGCGGTGGCGATGCGGCCGTCGATCGTCTGGGCCCATTTGGCGATGATCCAGGGCAGCCCGGTGCTCACCCGCTTGATGAAGGGGGCATTGAGCCGTTGGGCCTCTTCCCGGCCGATGCCGACATGCACCTCGATGCCGGCGCAGCGCAGGGCCTCGATGCCGGCCCCCGCCACCTGCTCGAACGGATCGACCATGGCCACGAAAACCCGCCGAAGGCCCGCGGCGACGATCTGGTCGGTGCAAGGCGGCGTCTTGCCGGTATGGCAGCAGGGCTCGAGCGTGACGTACATGTCCGCCCCGGCCACCCCACGGCCGGCACAACGAGCAGCGCTGATGGCCTCGACCTCCGCGTGGGGGCCGCCATAGTGCCGATGGTAGCCTTCTGCAAGGATGCGGTCACCGCGGACAATCAATGCCCCGACCATGGGGTTGGGCTCGACGCGGCCCCGGCCGCGCGAGGCCAGGGCCAGCGCCCGGCGCATGAAGCGCCGGCCGGAAGCATCTGCGACATGATCGGACAGGTCCACGAAGGCCATGGTAACCCGCAGGGCCATCGGCGCCCCGGACCCACCTCCTCGAGGAGCCGAGTGCCGGCCCCGAGCCTTGGCACGAACCGCGAATGCGGACGCCGGCAGTTGCGGTTTTCGAAACAGCCTGGCCGCAACTTTTCTTAAAACATAATCCTGATATTTTCACCTCCAGACTTTCGTTGTTCAGCAGGCATTGACGGGATATACTCTCAATAACGAACCGCGTCGGATCACTGTGGGACTGCCCGTGCTGCCGTGGGCGCGGCGGAGGGCAGGGTTGCCAGGATCGGCGCGGTTGAGCCGATTCAGGTCGTCAAGGAGCCAAGCATGACTCGTTCCAAGCGTCGCGCCTTTACCCTCATCGAACTGCTTGTGGTCATCTCGATCATCGTCCTGCTGATTGCCCTGTTGGTACCGGCGCTGGGTCACGTGTGGGAAGCGGCGCGCACCTCGCAGTGTCTGTCGAACCTGCGTCAGATCGGGGTGGGCATGTCGAATTACAGCCTCCAGAACCGCTACATCATGCCCGCGGCCGACATCCGCACCAATGCGAGCCAGGGGCTGACGCGTTCGGGCTGGCTCAACACGCTGATATGGACCCAGTTTATTTCCGGCACCCGGTTTGACGACCCCGACGAGGCCGAAGGCGGCATCGGTGTCTGCCCGAGCGATCACGATGCGGGCCGCGTGTCGATCGCCGAACTCGGCGGCGAAACGTGGTACGTCCGAACGAACTACGGCGCCAACGGCAACAGCGCGCCGCGGGGCGGCGGCTGGCCGAGCATGGGCTGGCCTTTCTGGGTCGTTGGGGGAAACGTGCCCAAGAGCGTATGGACCAGTCACATCTACCGGTTTGATGGGTCGGCAGACCCCTCGCGGCAGATCACCTACTTCGACGGCTTCTGGGTGCACAACGCCTTCGGTAACGACCGCATCCATCGCCGCCATTTCGAGGATGGCACCAACATCCTGGCGATGGACGGCGCGGCGACGACGGAGCCGCACGGCGAGATTTCCGGCAACCTCTGGACGACTCGCCAATCGGATCAGCGGCTTGTCTGGCGCACGTTCCGGGGCTGGTAGCAGCGCTGCCGCGGCGTCGCCCCCCTCCGCAACCCCCGGCCCCACTTGCGCTTCGGGACACACGAGCGCGCTCTGTGCTGCATTCGGCCGGTTTCCCATTTTGAACCGGCGGCAACGAGCGCCGCCCGGCCCCGATCACGCGAAAGGACCACCCCGGACGCTCGTCCTGCCACGATGGCCAGGGCGCTGCGCTCCGCGCTGCCGCTGCTTTCAAAATGACAGGGATGTGAATGTACGGAACCCACTGCTTTCCCGGTGGAATGAGCCGCCCGCCCACTCGCGGGATGCTCCCCGGAGACGCCATGCGCCAGCACCGCGTTGTGGGATCGGCAGGGCTGGAACGCCTGCCATGTCGTACCGGAGCCCTTGCAACAGCCGGTGAAGCGGCATAGCATGGGACGTACTTCGGGCAGACATGGTTCAGCCCTGGGCCGTTCGGATCCGGGCGCCGTGGAGGATTCACAATGCCCCCCTCACGCTCTCGGACGGGTTTCACCCTCATCGAACTGCTGGTGGTGATCTCGATCATCGCCCTTCTGATCGCCCTGCTGCTGCCGGCCCTGGCGACGGTGCGCGAGGTGGCCAACAACGCCACCTGCCTGTCCAACCTGAGACAGACGCAGATCGCCCTGGATCAGCGCCACACCGACAACCGCAACACGCTCGTCGGCGTGATGGATGACCGCATCGTGCCCGGCCTGGACATGCGGTGGTTCGCCAACCTGGTCTACCACGAACTGCTGCCCGGTGTGGGCGAACCGGCGGACCCCTCACGCGCCCACGATGAACGCACCACGCTGCGCTGCCCCTCGGATGTGCCCGAGATCAACACCACCATCGAGCCGCGCACTCGCATCGGGCGGCGGGAGATCGAGCGGCAAAAGATCTCCCGCCACGACACCGGCCGACCCGGCCTGCTGGCCGAAACCTCCTACGGCATCAACGGCACCAACAAGGAAACCAACGCGTGGGATCCGGCCTGGACCTGGGGCGTGCTCCCCTACTCGCGCCTGATCGCCGCCCACGGCTACACCAGCGGCCGCGGCGGCATTCCCATGCAGGTGCGCACCGACCACTTCCAGGTCTCGCCCTCGGAGCTGATCTCGATCTTCGACGGCGTGGCCTTTCACGTCACCGCCTTCGATGCCTACAGCATCCGCCACGGCGACAACATCAACATCGCCTTCTTCGACGGCCGCGCCGCCGGTTTCGACACCGATGACATCATGAGCATCCACCGCGATGACGGCGAGCGCGACAAGAACCACCGCCCCACCCCGTGGTACCGCTGAGGGGCCACGGCCGGCGGGGGTTGAGGCGCTTCCAGCGCTGCGGTGCAGCGTGTGATGCATCCGGTGGCCGGCGGTCCACGCGCCAACCCCGCCCCAGCGCCCACCGCCCACCGCCTTGGGCGGGTCGCCTGGCAAGGCGCAGCACGCAGGCCCGTTGGGGTGTATCGGCGGTGGCTTCCGCCTCGGCCACATGGCTGCCCGCCCTGTTGCGCCGGTGCCTGGACATGGGCCGCCTTCATCGACCGGGCCGGGCGACGGGCTGTTCGCACGGTGGGCCCGGGAGTCCTAGAATACGAACAGCCCCGGAGGAGGCCAGGCAGCCGCCGAGAGCGCGGCGGATGCTGGCTGGTCGCCGCAGCCAC
>PUMS01000473.1 GCA_003551485.1 Phycisphaeraceae bacterium
CGGCCCCGGATGCGGCTGCATGATGCACTGAGGCCCTTCCATCGGGAAGGCCCGGGCGCATCCGCCATTCACCGCGGTCTGGGCCCGCCAAACCGTGGGGCATGGTAGAGCCGGTCGCCCGCGGCGGTGGTCGGGCCCGCCTGCAAGGGGTCGAGGTCGAACGCATCGTGCCAGCGCTGCCGGCTGGAACCGATCAGGATCACCGGCCGGCCGTGCAGGGCCGGGTCGGTCAGGTCGGTGTCGGCGAAGTAGTCGTAACCGGTCTCACGCGAGCCGAGGTGGGCCTGGGCGCAATACACCACCGGCTGGTCGGGCAGGTAGAAGGCCATCAGGGCCGTTCGCTGGTAGCGTGCGGCGATGAGCAGGGGGTCGGTGCCGGTTTCTGTCCGGACCTGCTTTCGCAGCTCATGTACCTGCATCGCCGCCTGCTCGAAGCCGCTCACCCGGTGCAGGGGCACCAGCGGGCCGATCAGCGGCAGGTGGGCCACCAGCGGCAGCACCAGGAACCCCACGCCCGCGATCAACCCATACACCAGCGCCCCGTGCCAGGCGATCTGCACCGGTGTCTCCGGAGCGCGGCGGATCCAACCCCATCTCGGTCGCGGGTGCGGCAGCGCCCGCCACCTGGCCAGCATCGCCCGCCAGCGGGGCAACTCGGCCGCCATCCACTGCGCGGCGGGGATGAGCAGTGTGGCAAAGCCGGCCATCGGCCAGTTCGCCTGCGCCTTGGTGAACACCGACACGCCCAGGTACAGCAGCAGGATCGGCGCTGCGGCCAGCAGCATCAGGCGGGGATCGCTGATCGCCTCGCCCCGGCGATGCCGGCGAAGCGCCCACACCGCGCCGCCGATGCACAGTGCCAGCAGGAACGGGCCCACCAGGCCGATCTGGGCCGCGACGAACTCGATCAGGTGCAGCGGTGTCCATGGAGAAGGCTCGGCCACGGACCGGTCGCCGCCGGGCAGGTGGATGGCGCCCAGCAGATGCCGCACGGTGGGCCAGTCGTGGCGGTAGTTCCAGATGGCCACGGGACTTGCCACCAGGGCGAACACGGCCGTGCACACGACCGGCCCGACCCAGCCCGCCGCGCGGCGAAGGGCCCCGCCATAGCGCCACAGCCCGTACGCCGCCAAGCCCGGCGCAAGCAGCAGGCCGGTGTACTTGCACAGAAAGCTCAGCCCCAGCCACAGCCCAAGCGCTGCCCACAGCCACCACGGCACACCCCGGCCCTCGACAGCGCGGCGGTCCATGCTCACCGCCACCACCGCCGCCAGGACCCAGAAGGTGAGGTAGGGCCCATCGATGGTCATGATCAACGCCATCGCCTGGAAGATGGGCACCAGAAGAAATGCCACCGCCGCGTAGAACCCCACATCGCCCCGCCCGCCCGAAGCCAGCATCCCCAGCCGCGCCATGCCCAACGCACCGATCGCCCCCATCAGCACCGCCGCAGATCGCACCCCCAACTCCGTGTCACCGAACAGGGCCGTGCCCATCGCGATCAGCCATGCCACGCCCGGCCCCTTGCTGTAGTAGGACCAGTCCAGCCGCCGCGACCAGTCCCAGTACTGGGCCTCATCGCCCACCAGGTCGATCGGGCTCAGCCAACCCACGAAAAGCAGCCGAACCAGCGACACCACCCCCACCAGCAGCAGGATGTGCCGCCAGCCCAGGGCCGATGGCTCGCCGAAGGGGCCCGGATCGCTGGTGCCGGGACCCGTTCGCGGCGGGGAGGGCGGGGCCACAGGTTCCGAGGTGGGGGCCATGAATGGGGGCTCTGGGGGGGATGGCGGCCATGATGAGGGCGGGGCGATCTTATGATGGTTGCGGTGGTGTGTCGACGCCGCGGCGGTCGGGCTGCTATGGTGGGCCGGCGGTATCGCCCTCACCGCCACGAGGGGCGGGGTTGGCAACCCGGCATCACGACCACGGCCCATGAAATGCAAGTTCTCTGGTTCGCTGTTGCTCATGCTGCTCGCCGTCGCCATGGTGGCGTTGAGCGGTTGCAGCGCGCCGGCCAGCGAGTGGCAGGGCCAGTGGTGGTCGCTCAACGGGACCTCGAGCCAGCCCATCGAGGCCACCGCCCGTGTGCGCCAGGTCGATGCCGCTCACTGGCTGATGCGCCTGAGCATCCACCACGCGCCGCGAAGCGAGCGCTACTGGCTGCTGCTGGGCCGCCGCCTCGATGAGCAGACGCTGCTCTTCGAGCAGCCGCGCGGCCGGTCTCCCGAGGCGCCTGGCCCGGTCTACGCCGGCGCCCTGCTCAGTGCCGATCGCATCGACGGCTTCCTGGTCGACGATGACCGCCCCGCCTTCTTCCGCCTGCACCGCCGCGGGCGGTGACGGCCTGATGGCACTTTCCGCCGACATGCCTGCCCGGGGCGACGGCGGCTCGGTGCCGGCGTCATGAAGGCCTGCCCTGAGAACAAAAAAAGGGTCCTGGAAACTTTGTTGGGGCCCGGGCGGTCACGCCCGGCCGGCGAAGCGCAGGCCGCCGGTGGCAGGCAAGGGGGGAACGGCGATGGCAGCGCCCGTGAGCAACTGTTCGTAGACGGTGGACAGGCTGTGGCGGTGGTGCTGGCGGCTGAAGAAGCTGTAGGCCTCGTGCCGGGCGGTGTCGCGCAGTTGCCAGGCGAGTCGGGCATCGCCGCAGAGGCGAAGGAGCTGGCGAACCAGCAGGTCGCGGCGGCCGGGCCGGGCCAGCAGGGCCGAGTGGCGGTCCTCGATGATCTCGCTGATGGCGTAGGTGGCCTCACCCACGATCGGAACGTTGGCCGCCATCGCCCACAGCAGCGACAGCCCCCCACCACCCCCGGCCCCCCCGCGCCCCTCAGCGCTTTGGCCACCGGCCGCGCTGGGATCACCTGCGCCGGCAGCCTCGCCCGGCGCCAGGGCCAGGTCGCAGCCGGGCAGGACCTGCCAGGGGCGCTCGATGCGCGGGTCGACGATGAGCCGATGGCGGGCCCGCAGGGCATGGACCGAGCGCAGCGCCCGGCGGAGGCCGCGCTGGCGCGGATGCACCAGCAGTCGAAGCCGCAACCCTTCAGCGCCCTGGCTTTCATCGGCCAGGCCCACGGTCAGGATCGCCTCGCGGGCATCGGCGGCCTCGGGCGGGTTGCTGAGCAGGGCGACGATGCGGTCGTGCTCGCCCGCATCCCACTGGCGGCGAAGCCCCGCCCGCGCATCGTGCTCGACCCGGCCCAGGTGGATCGACGGCCGAAGCACGTGGACGGTCTGCTCGGGCACGCCGCCGCAGAGCAGGCCGCGCCGGATGGTGGCCGAGCAGGTGAGGATGACGCTCCGGGCGGCATCCATCCCGCCGGCGCTTTGGCGCCGCCCATCGAGCAGCATCCGCAGCCAGCGCACGGCGCGTGGTGAGGGCGGCCGTGTGAGCGTCAGCACGCGGGGCAGGTGCGGCGCTGACAGGGCCGCCAGGGTCAGCGCGGCCGGCGACCAGGTGTGGATCAGGTCGAAGCCGCCGGCCTCGCGAAGGAGCCTTCGCAGGCCGCCGAAGGCCAGCATCGTCAGCCCCAGGGGCGGGCTGAGGCGGTGGTGGGGCTCGATGCCCAGGTTTCGGGCGCTTCGAGCCGGGCCGCGGCTGCCCAGCAGCAGCACCTCGGGGGCAAAGTCATGCAGAAGGCCCAGTTCATCGGCCAGCAGGGCCAGCGCGGGCGTGTCGAAGCCGCCGGCCGGCGCATCGAAGATGTGCAGGATGCGGCGGGGACGCCGGCCTTCAGTAGCGTCCGATCGAGCCGCCTTCATCATCGACATCCCAATACATGAACACGCGGGCCACATCACGCGCCACCACCTCGGCCATGAGCTGGGTCACGCGGTTGTGCCGCTCGGGTGTCAGATCGTCATCGAGCGACCGTGGCAGTTCACTGACAACCTCGTGGCCCTCGGGCTGGAAGCGCGGGTCGTCGGGCAGGTCGGGATCGACGGGGAAAAGGCGGCGGTAGGGGTCGGTCTGGATGACGCGGACGCGGCTGACCACCTGCGGCTCGAGCATCCCGGGCTCCTGCCGCAGCCTTGCGGCCTCGACCTGGATGATGATGACCTGCTCGGCCCCGACGTGCCGGCCGATGGCATCGATGGCCGGCCGCTCCTCATAGAACCGCCGGCCCATCTTCGCGGCCAGGTCGTAGACGCGCGAGTGGTCGATGACCGTGTTCAGCCGCTTGTAATGCACCAGCCGGCCGCCGGTGCGCGCGGCGATGAGGCGGGGCAGGCGGGGGTCGCCCATGAGGTGCTGGGCCCGCTCGCCGATCTCGACAAACACCAGCGTGGGCCGGTCTTCGAGCACGTAGACCGGGCTGCGCCGACCCTCCAGCGCCCGGCCGATGTGCGGCAGGATGCAGCCGCCAAGCGGCAGCGCCACCGCCAGCAGGGCCACGATGGCCGCGAGGCGATGGCTCCCCCTCCGGCTCCCTCTCCCCTTGGGAGAGGGTTGGGGTGAGGGGGGATGCACGGCAGCCTGTCCGAACCGGCCCTCACCCCCGGCCCCTGTCCCGGGGGGAGAGGGGGGTAAGAGGAGGGGTGAGAAGCGGCCAGGCTGTGCAGCGGCGCGGTCGGGATGGACGCTCATCGTGGGTTCTCGATCGTGTGGTCGTGGAACAGGCGCGCTACGGCCAGCGAGGTGCGCTCCAGCAGGCCGTGCTCGATGTGCCGGGCGGTGGCCTCGGCGACGCCGTAGGGGGCGCCTTCGGGGAACTTCACCGCCACCTCGCTCTCGAAGGCGAAGTCACGCCCCAGCCGCGAGCCGGCCTCGATCACCCCCACCCGCGCCTCGAGGTGGCCCAGCCAGCGGTCACGGGCATCGGGCGAACGCAGCCGGTAGCGGTGGATGTCGACCAGCACGACGCGATCGACCTCCAGCCGCTCGGGCAGGTCGCCGTGCGGCAGCGAGGTCCAGTAGGGATTGGCGCGGGTGAAACCGTCGAGCTGATCGGGGTCGGCCAGCGTGACGCCCGGCACCCGTCCGGCGATGCGCGCCGCGGCCATCGACCCGAGCTTGCGCATCGCTTCGCGGTGGACGAGGCCGGTGGCATCATCGCTGATGACCATCACCGCGATCCGCTGGTTCTCCAGGTCGGTGTACGCGGCTTTGACATCGATCTTGCGGCGCTCGCCCGAGCCACCGATAAAGCCCAGCACGTTGCACCCGGCAACGGATGCGGCCGCCACCGGCAGCAGCAGAAGCAGCATGGGCAGAACCGGCGGCCACGATGAGCGGCGGCGGGTGGGACGGAGGGAGTCGGGGTCTTTCATGGCGATCCTGGCGGGGCCGGGCGGGTGGCGCGGCGGGGCGATCGAGTGGCGGACGGTGGGTTGTTCCATGCCGGCGACGGGGGAAGATCGCGGCGGAGCAGGCAGGCGAGCAAGGCGGTCCACTGCCGTAGGCAGGGGCGCAACGGGAGTCATATCGAGCCGGTAAGAACCGTGGCGATGCGGTACATCCACGCGCCCAGCACCACACCAATGATCACCACCAGCGCCCCGGGCCGCAACAGCGCCAGCACCAGCGGCGCCAGGTCCACGCCGCGGATCAGCGACCAGCCGGCCACCAGCGTGACCATGGCGGCCAGCACGGCCAGTGCCGCCGCCGCCGGCTGCGTGGTGAAGGCATCGAGCAGGCGGCCATCGACGGCGTAGGTGACGGAGGTGGTCATGCCGCAGGTGGCGCATGGAATGCCGGTATCGCGCAACATGCCGCAGTCGGCCAGGCCCAGTTGTGCCCGGCGGTCGACTGCCTCCCCCCCGGCATCGACCGGCCCCAGCCACGCGCCCATCACCAGCAGCGGCAACGCCACGACCAGCATGATCGCCGCGGGCATTCGGCGCCGAAGCGGCCCGGCCCGGTCGGCCTCACCGGGGGCGATCGGTTCAACCTGAGCACTCATGTCATGCATCCAGCCATAAGCGTATTCGGCGGCGGGGCCCGATGCAATCACCTGGAGCTCGAAGCGGTGGACGGCGGGCTGGAATCCGTCAGGCGGAATCCGGTTCCTGGGCTCTTCAACCTTTTATTCGTGCGATGCAACGTCATCACCGGTGCCGGTTCCGGTCAACGTCCACGAACACCCCGATCGGATGCCACGTCCTCACCCGTGACCCCCCCTTCACTTCGAGCACGTGCCCCGGCCGGGTTCTGTTGCGGCGTGAGACGGGGCCGCATAGAGTTCAGGGGCGGCGGCTTTTGCCGCGCCGGCCGGGAGTGGTCGATGGTACAGCGATGCCCGCAGTGTGAGCAGCAGATCGAGCGCGACAATGCCGCGTTCTGCAGTGATTGCGGTGCGCCGGTGGGACGGACTGGGGGTGATGGGGGGATCATGGGTGTGGGCGCGGCGGCGCTGGCCGGGTCCGGGGCAATTCTTCGCCGGGATCAAGGCGGGGAGGGAACGCACCTGCGGACGGTCCGGGAGCCCGCGGCGGGGGGGGAAGCCGCGGCAGGGGGGATGGACTATTCGGCCGCCCTGGTGCCGCTGGGGTTGCAGATCAACGACAACCACTTCTACATGCAGGGCTGCGCCGCCGGGCTGGACCTGCGGCTGACCAACCGGGCGGCCGCGCCCGTGCGGCTGCTCGAGCTGCGGGTCGAGGGCGCCGGGCTGGACGTGGCGCCGTTCGATCCGGCCGATGAGGTGCTCGAGCCGGATGAGAGCCGGCGGGTGATCGTCCCCATCACCCCGCAGTGCTTCGGCGAGCCGGTGATCCACATCGAACTGCACTGCGAGCTAGGCGGTGAGGTCTTCGCTTTCACCGCGCAGGGCTTCATCCGCGTGCTGCGGGCCGATGAGAAGCTGCCCGACGTGGTGGTCAACATCGACCAGAGCATCCGTGCAGCGGCCAACGCGCGCATCGGCTACGGCCTGAGCGTTCGCGAGCAGGTGCAGGCCGACCAGCTTCGCGGCCTGATCCGCACGACCAACGACCTGCTCGCCCAGGACTACCCCGACCAGTGGCAGCCGGTGGCGCTGCGGCTCAACGGCCGTCGCACGCGCTGGCTCAAGTCGGCCTACCGCCCGCCGCTGCGGGTCGAGGGTGATGCTGCGGCGGGGGCGGCGGCGTGTGAGACCGCGTGCCTCTACATCGGCGGCCAAGGCGATCAGCAGCCCCGCCTGCTGCTTGCGGCCCTGCCGCGGGTGCGCTTCGGCCGCAACCGCGCCAACAGCGACCTGCTGCTTCGCCTGCACCCGCGCAGCGAGGCCCACGACCGGCTCAGCCGCCACGTCTCCGCCCGCGCGCCGCATTTCCATATCGAGCTCGGCACGGACGGGCTGTTGCTGCACGACAGCGGTTCGACCAACGGTACGTGGCTCGACGGCCGCCGCCTCGCCGCGCCGGTGGCGCTCAAAGGCGGCGGCGGCCACGAGTTGGACGTGGGCGGGGCGCTGAAGCTGCGCGTTGACGTGCTGGGCGACGATGGCGAGGCGTGCCCGCGGCGGCGGGTCGAGCCGCTGGGCCCGTTCGGCCGCGTGATGGACCTGGCCGCCGCGGCGGGCGTGCGGGCTGTGGTGATCACCCGCGTGGGCAACCTCGAGGATGTCGAGCGCTATCTGCTGCTCTATCAGTGGGCCACGCTCGGGGGCGACCACCGTGCGGACGTGGTGGTACCCGGACTGGCGCCGGGGCCGGCTTGCCTGCGGCTGCACCGCGGCGGGCGGGGCTTCTGGGCCGAGCCGCTGGCCGGCGGTGAGCCGGTGACGCTCGATGGCCACGAGCTTGCCCCCGACTCGGCCGCGCCGCTGGCGATGGGCAGCGAGTTGCGGATCGCGGATGTGAAGCTGATAGTCGGCCCGTGCCGCCAGGTGGGCCTCTGATTAACGGTGCGTGACGGCGCGTAATGGAGCGCGGCCGTCCCGGCCGCTCCCCACCGCCGCCGGGAAACACCCGCGGCATGGGCGAACCCTCGCCCGCCGATGGCCCTGACCGTGGCCCCGACGGCAATGGAGGGCGCTCGATGCAGACGCTGCCACGGCAACTCGGCGACTACCGGCTGCTGGAGCTGATTGGCTTTGGCGGCATGGGCCACGTCTACCGCGCTGAGCACGTTCACCTCGGCGCTGAGTACGCGGTCAAGGTGCTGCGCGAGGACCTGGGCGGCGATGCGGCGTTTCGTTCGCGTTTTCGTCTTGAAGCGCGGGTGATGGCCACGCTGCGCCACCCGCACATCGTGCTGGTACACCACATGAGCCTGGATGGTGACACCTGCTTCCTGGTGATGGAATACATCACCGGGCCCGAGGGCAGGCCGATGTCGCTGCACCAGGTGCTCGCGGCCAGCCCGCAGGGGCGGTTGAACCCGAAGCAGGCGGCCCAACACGCGGCGGAGGTGGCCAGCGCCCTGGCCTGCGCCCACGGTTACGAGGTGGTCCACCGCGACCTCAAGCCCGCCAACGTGCTGATCGATACCGCGGGCCACGTGCGGCTGAGCGATTTCGGCCTGGCTCGGGCTGCGGGCAGTGACTTTCTGCTCTCGCAGGTGCATGCCACGCGCTCGGCCACGCTCTCAGCTCAGGCCACGCACGTGCTGGCGGGCGGGGTGGCTGAGACCGAGCGGTCGCTGGGCGTTGCGGCGACGCTGTCGGGCCGGCCCGCCG
>PUMS01000189.1 GCA_003551485.1 Phycisphaeraceae bacterium
ACAAGCATACGCGATCGGCCCGATTCCCGCCGCGCAGCGCTTGGACCTCCTGGCCCCTCTGCCCTGGGAGGCGGGCCGCAGTTGAGGGCAGGTTCGAACGGGCCTTGCGCTTCTGCCCTGCAAACAACTCCTTCTCCCTCCGGGAGCGGGCTGGGGTGAGGGCAGCCCCCCGGAAAGGGCTCCCCCGAAAAAGGTTCCAGGACCCTTTTCTGGTGCGGACCCTCCCTCACCCCCGGCCCCACTCCCGGTGGCAGGTGGGGGAAAAAGAGGCCGCGCTCGATGCACCGGTTTCCATCCTCGTGCGTCCCGCGCAGCCGAATGAGACACGGCCCTGAGCCCGGCGAGATGCTCTCTGGCCGCAGGCAGGCGGGTCCGCAGCGCACCGCCGCGCATGGCCGGCGGCGGCCGGAGCGGGGCCTGCGATCCGCCGCGGCCGCAGGCGGACTGGCGCACCGTCTGATTTTCGCGTCAGATTTCTCTTGACTTTGGGCGGATGTAAACGATAATTCCATTGCCGGGCGCGCGGCCCGTCGCCCTACGCGGGAGAACCCCGCAACGAAGGCCTGGCGCGTGGCGCACGGTCGAGCGTCGACCTTGTACTCCTGGGTCGGCGGGCGTGGTGCCCACGGGACGCCGTGGGCTGGGAAGTTCCGGCGGCACGATGGGTTGAGCCCGTCACAGGGACTCAGCCCCCGTGCGACGGCTGGAGAAACCCCGTGCGAAAGGAGGTGGTCCAGTGTCTGACTGTACGAAGGGGCTGCGTGCCTGAAGCAGTCCGACGGGGCTGCTACGCACGTAGCCCTGACCAATCTCGCCCGCCCGGATGCGTCCGGGCGGGCTTTTTTTTCTGCCACCGCCTCATGCCTCGCGACCGTGCAATCGCTGCAAGGATGCGGATCGCTGATCTGCTGCACGCCTATGATGGTGTGGACGACCGAGGGAACCATACACCATGCCAACCCCACCGAACTCAGATGTGACCACCCACGACATTCGCGTCCACGCGAGGGCGTTCTACATGCCGGAGCATTCGCACCCGGATGAGGGAGACTTCGTCTTCGGCTACCGCATCCAGATCGTCAACAACGGCCCCCACACCGTCCGCCTCATCGCCCGGCACTGGTACATCATCGATGGCGAAGGCGACTGCCAGGAGGTCCGCGGCGAGGGCGTGGTCGGCCAGCAACCGGTGCTCGAGCCGGGTATGTCCTTCAAGTACACCAGCTTCGCCCGCCTGCCCACCCACTGGGGCACGATGGAGGGCACCTACACCTTCAAGCCCGAGGGCGGTGATGAAACCTTCGAGGTGACCATCGGCCGTTTCTGGCTGACCACCGAAACCACCGGCGTCGGCGCCGGCCCGGAAGACAGCGGCGGACAGCTCGTGTGAACCCCCAGCACCTGGGCAGCAGTTCACCCTCGGGCAGCGAGGGACAAGCCGCCATTGACACGCCGGATGCAGGCCGGCCGTAGACCGTAACGCACGCGCGGCTTTCAGTCGATGCGGATGGTGGCCGGGTCGATCCTGGGTTGGGGGTACTGCATGTTCAGCGCTTCGAGGTGCTCGACCAGGACGCCGGCCACGATCAGGTTGCGGTACCAGCGCCGCTCGGCCGGGACGATGTACCACGGTGCCCACGGCGTCGAGCAGCGGGTCAGCGCTTCATCGAAGGCCTGCTGGTAGGCATCCCAGCGCGAGCGTTCGGCCAGGTCGGACGGGTCGAATTTCCAGTGCTTGTCCGGCCGATCGAGGCGGCGCTGAAGGCGCTTTCGCTGATAATCGCGGCTGATGTGCAGCAGGAACTTGACCACGACCGTGCCCTCATCGCTCAGCAGCTTCTCGAAGGCGTTGATGTGGTCGAAGCGCTTGCGCCACACCGCGGGCTCGGCCAGTTGCCGCACCCGGACCACCAGCACATCCTCGTAGTGGGAGCGGTTGAACACGCCGATGTGGCCGCGCGGCGGGCACTGCTGGTGGATGCGCCACAGAAAACCGTGGGCCCGCTCGAGCATCGACGGCTGCTTGAAACTGGCCACGCGAACGCCCTGGGGGTTGAGCGGGCCGAGCACCGTGCGGATGGTGCTGTCCTTGCCGCCGGCGTCGATGGCCTGGAAGACCACCAGCATCGCGTGCTTCGATTCGGCGTACATCAGCTCCTGGAGCTGGTCGAGCCGCTTGATGAGCTTCTTCAACTGCCTGCGGCCGTCGCGCTTGCACAGGCCGCCATCGTCGCGCGTGGGCCGCTGGGCGAGGCCGGCGGGCTTGCCGGGCTTGACAAGGTGGGCGTCGGTCAGGTCGGACACGTGCATCCTCCCGCTTGCGGAATGGAAAGGGCCTCGATCGCCTATCGGCCGCGCTGCGGTTCCAGCGGCTCGACCTGCACTTCCCAGCCGCGCTCGCGGGGCGGCTCGACGTCGAAGAGAGCCTCATCGATCTCGACGTTGATGTGCTTCTGCGGGTCGATGAACAGGTGGAAGATGGTGAGGTTGCCGCGGTCATCGGCGGTCTGGATGCGCTGGGGCAGCAGCGTTTCGCGGTCGTACCACAGGTCGATGCGCTCGATGTCCATGCGCACGCCCTCGCGCGGTTCGAGCTGGAGGCGGACCGACTTTTCCAGCCGCGTGCGGATGGCGGGGATGAGCTGCTCATCCTCGATCTCTTCCATCGGCGGGCGGGCGACGACCGTGAACCGCTCGAGGATGCGGTCGCGCCGGGCGTCGAGCGGCACGGGGAACGGGCCGGTGCCCAGGCCCAGCGGGTCGCGCTCGGCCTCGGGCGCATCGGGCGCCACCACCTGTCGCTTGACGAACAGCTTCTCCTTCTCGTTGCGGTCGATCAGCCACGAGCCGTCAAAGATCAGTTGACGGTCTTCCTCGCCGCGCCGCTCATCGATGAAGGACACATCGACGTGAGCATGAAACCGTGCGGGCGTTTCGGCGATGTAGGAGAGCGTGCCGAAGAACTGCTGCTCATCGCCGACCAGCACCTGTACCGCATCCCATCGGAAGCGGGTCTGGACGGTTTCGATGGTCTTCATCGTCGCTTCGATGCGGTCGAGCAGCTCGACGATCCGCGGGTCGACATCATCCGGTGGGGGCGGGGATGCGGGGCGCTGGGTCTCGGCTTCGGCCTCCTCGGCGGCCTGATCGGCCTGGTCATCCGCGGCCTGCCGGCTGCTGTTGCCGCTGCCCTCATCTTCAGCCGCCGGATCGTTCTGGACCTCGGTCTGTTCAGCGCCTTGGTCCTGGTGGTCGAGCGGGGCGGGCGAGGGTTGCGAGGCGATATCCGCAGGCAGTACGGGCGCGGCGCAGGCGGCGGGGGCGGCCTCGGGTTCATGGGGTGCCTCAGCGCCCACGGTACCCCCACCGGGTGGGCCGGCCAGCACCAGGCACAGGCCGAAGAAGCTGATCAGGCAGGTATGCAACAGCGCCATGGCGGGTTCCTTGTCCGTGGCGAGGCCGCAGCGCGGCGGCCCCTGGGGCTTGGAGGGCTCAGTCGGCATTGTAGACGCGAGCGCCACCGGTCGGGCCCGCATCACCGCGATGGCCACGCAGCGGCATCCGCTGCGGTGAACGCACGGTTTCGCTCGCCTTTTCGGGGTCGGGCGGCGGGAGGAGCAAGGGACCCTCGGGTGGGCGATTCACGCCGCCGGGAGCGTGGGCATGGTGGTGAACACGCCGTGGGTGGGGTCGAGCTGGCGGATGCGGCGGGCGATCTTCTTCGCCATCGGGCCCAGGTGCCCCACGTACCAACCGGCCAGGCAAGGGTGCGGCGCCAGGCGGTCGACCTGGACGTCGATATCCTGCTCGGGCCGGCCATGGGGGGCGATGGGCACGCACTGGAGCATGAGGATGCCCGCGCGGTCGGCTGCGCTGTAGAGCACATCCGGCCCGTAATGACCCCGCACCACCACCAGAGAATGGCCACTGATGGGCAGGAAGCTCTGCTCATCGGGCGCATCGATGGGCAGCAGCTCGCTGATGGGGCACTCCTGGCCGTTGATGACCAGCGATGCGGGTGTGAGCCGGTCGCCATCGCGGGTGCGGACGCTGGTCAGGCCGATGGTGTGTGAGCAGGCATCGCTGACCACCTCGCCATGCAGAAGTTGCAGTTCCAGTTCGTAGAGCGCCTGCTGCCCCATGCCCACCGGCCACCACAACTGCGGGCGGACCAGATGGGTCCTTACGGTACCGGCACCGCGTTGCAGGTCGACGTTGAAACGCTCCTCATCGTTGAACCCCTCAGCGCCCCGCACGTGCAGTTGCAGCCCGACCCGCCGCGGCAGCGCCCGCGGCGGCTGGGCCACCGCCGGGCGGATGGAGAAGTGAACTTCAAGCACGGCCTGGTCTTCATCCACGTATCGGACCAGTGGCCTGACCGATGTGAACGCTGGAGCGGGTGCGCTTGGCCTTGTCATGGCGATCTCCGCGGGTTCGCGTGGTGCCATTATTCGTATCGGCCGGCCGGGGGGCGAGGACAACTTCGCATCCGCTTGCCTTGTGCCGGCCAGGGCGGGCTCCTCCTGTGAACTCTACGCGTCGAAGTGCACATCGGCACCGCGGCCGCCATGCAACCGTTGCAGCGCCGGCCCCGCTCCGCCACGCCAAACCCCCGCCCCGCAGCCATCTTGCGCCAGTGGCGGCCCCCCCGGCGGCCGCATAGACTCACCTGAGCCGGTGATGGTGTTCCACTCCCGGACCCACTCAGGGGCGGCCATGGCCCATGACAAGAAACTGAAAGCGCTTGCCTGCTGGATGCCCTTGGTGGCCGCCGTGGTGCTCTTGGTGACTGCCGTTCAAGGTCAGGGCGAAACCCCATCCAGCAGCGACTGCACTGAGGCCGGCGTTGAAGCGACCGATGCGGGGAATGATGCCGAAGAGCCCTGTGGCGCGCACCCGTGCGGGCAGGCAGGGCAGCCCGAGCCCACGGCGGCCGACCACGTCGCCATCGTCATCCTCGGTGCCCAAGAGCCGCCGCGCGAAGGCCGCGCCCCCACCCTCCCCCTGCGCCGCGAGGGGTTCACCGTCCACGGCACCGCGGCCGAGGCCGAGGATGCGACCGCAGTCGAGGCCGTGCTCAGGGCCGAACTGGCCCTGCTGCCGGCGGCATTGCCCGAGGCGATGGCGCTGCGGGCCATCATTCTCTGTACGCAACTGGGCGTTCAGCCCCGCGGCGCCAGCGAGCCATCGCCGCGGGCGGCGGTGTGCGACTTTCAGGGCGCTGCGCTCTACCTCGATGCCGCACTGCTGGCATCACGGCCGCAACATCTGCGGCATCTGCTGCATCACGAGCTGTTTCACTTCATGGACCTGGCCATCGACGGACGGCTCTATCTCGACCCCCAGTGGGAACGGCTCAACCGCCGTGGCTTCCGCTACGGCGCCGGCGGCGCGGCATCGCAGCGAAGCCGCCGGGTGCGGTCGCCCGACCCGCCCCCGCCCGGTTTCGCCACCCACTACGCGACCACGGCGGTGGAAGAAGACAAGGCCGAGACCTTCGCCGTCATGGTGACTGACCCCGGGGGGCTGACCGCGCGGCGGGAAGGCGATGCGGTGCTGGCCGCGAAGGTGGCCATGATCGAGCACCGGCTGGCCGGCTGGCATGAGTCGCTGGATGAGTCGTTCTGGCAGCGCATCGCCGCGCATCGCGCCCGACAGGAACAACGCCGGCCTGATCCTGAAGAGGACGGGGCCGCCGTTGCAAACGCGGAGGAAGGGACGCCGGATGAGTGAGGCCGATCTGCACGCGTTCGTGGCGATGGCCCGACGTCGCCGCGCGGTGCGCCATTTCAAACCCGATCCGGTCGACCCCGCGGTCCTGGCCGAGGCGCTGGAGGCCGCCCGCTGGGCGCCCAGCGGCTACAACCTCCAGCCCACGCACTTTGTCGTGGTGAAGAAGAGAGCCCGTCGCGAGGCCCTCCGCCGCGCCTGCCTCAACCAGGCGCAGGTGACCGAGGCGCCAATCTGCGTGGTCTTCGTCGGCGACCGGCAGGTGGTGGCCAACCACTTCGAGCAGGTACTCGCCGCTGACCGCGAGGCCAGCGCGATCAGCCCCGAATACGAGCGGCTGCTGCGCCGCGTGGTGCCCATGGCGTTCAACACCGGGCCGCTGGGGCTTGGCCGGCTGCTGAAGGCGGTGGCCGCGCCGCTACTGAGGCTGTTCGTCCCGGTGCCGAGCCTGCCGGCGGTCGAGTGCAAGGCCTGGCTGGCCCGCCAGGCGGCACTGTGCGCGATGAACTTCATGCTGGCGGCCAGCGCGGCGGGGCTGGCCACCTGCCCGATGGAAGGTTTCGATGAGCGGCGCGTGCGGCGGGTGCTGCAACTGCCGCGGTCGATGGTGCCGCTGATTGTGGTCCCGCTGGGGTTCGCCGCCGGCGATGGCGCCGGCAAGACCCGACTGCCACCTTCCCAACTGATCCACCACGACCGTTGGCGGTAGCCGACCAAGGCAGGGGCACCCGCCGGTGCGGGCTCGACGGGCGCGATCGTGACCGACTCCAGTCCTACTGAAGCCGCAGGGCACGGGCCATGGTGGCGCCCAGTTCGGCCGGGGTATCGGCGATCGAGCAGCCGGCCTTGCCCAGGGCGTTGATCTTGGTCTCGGCATCGCCGCCGCCGCCGCTGATGATCGCCCCCGCGTGGCCCATGCGGCGGCCGGGCGGCGCGGTGCGGCCGGCGATGAAGGCGGCCACGGGCTTGCGAACGTGGTGGGCGATGAACTCCGCCGCGGTCTCCTCATCCGACCCGCCGATCTCCCCGATCAGCAGGATGCCATCGGTCTGGGGATCGGCGTTGAACAGCATCAGGCAGTCGGTGAAGTCCATGCCCCGGATCGGGTCGCCGCCGATGCCGATGCAGGTGGTCTGCCCGATGCCGAGGTTGGCCGTCTGCCACACGGCCTCGTAGGTGAGCGTGCCGCTGCGGCTGATGATGCCCACCGCCCGGCGCGACTCGGCCTCCTGCGCCGCCTTGTGGATGTAGCCGGGCATGATGCCGATCTTGCACTCGCCGGGGGTGATCACGCCGGGGCAGTTGGGCCCGATCAGCCGCACGCCGCGGTAGCCGTCCAGAAACCGCCGCGCCCGCACCATGTCCAGCACGGGCACGCCCTCGGTGATGCACACGATCAGCTCGATGCCGGCATCGGCGGCTTCGAGGATGGCATCGGCGGCAAAGGCGGGCGGGACGAAGATCATCGTCGCGTTGGCACCGGTGGCCTTCACGGCCTCATCGCAGGTGTTGAACACCGGCAGGCCGTTGGCGTCTTTGCTGCCGCCCTTGTTGGGCACCACGCCACCGACCATCTGCGTGCCGTATTCGAGGCAGGCCCGGGTGTGAAAGGCGCCGGCGGCGCCGGTGATGCCTTGGCAGATCACGCGGGTGTGGCGATCGACGAGGATGCTCATGTCTGCGATGCTCGCAAAGGGGGCTGTGGAAAACAGGCAGCCCCACAACTTAACGCCTGCGACCCCCGATGGCCAACCGCCCCCAGCGCCGTGCCACTGCGGCCGGGGGGGCCATGACACCGATGGCGCGTGGATGGCTGGACCTTTACGCTCCGCTCCTTCCGGGGGCGATTTTCGGGGCAGTGATATAGGCCTTTCAGCCCAATGACGGCCGCGCTGCGTGTCGCCCGCTTGGGCGGGCGACTTGCGCAGCAGCCGGCGACGCCCTCGCGATGCAGCGCGGCGGGCGGGCGGGGGGGGACGCGACGGGGTGGGCGTCACTTGTCGCCTTCGGCGCCATCGCCGAGCAACTTCTCGTAGACGTCGGTCCAGAACAGGTGGCTGCCGGAGGCGGTGAGCGAAGCGACCATGATCGCCTCGGCGACTTCCTCCCGCGTGGCGCCGGCCTTGAACGCGGCGTTGGCGTGGGCCTCGACGCAGTGCTCGCAGCGGGTCAGCACGCCCGCGGCGACGGCGATCAACTCCTTGGTCTTGAAATCGAGCACCCCCTTCTTCGAAACGCTCTTGTAGAACTCATACCACGATGCGGCGTGCTCGGGGCTGCGCTGGCCGAACCAGTAACGCTGCATGGGATTGGCCTGTTTCGACATGAGAATCGCTCCTGTGCCAAAGGGGTATCCGGGCGGCCCAACCGCCGCCCAACGTACCAATACCACAATGTTTCCCCCGCCGCCCCCCGCCCCCCGCCCCCGCGGCCCCGATTCGCATCCGCAGGCTGGTATCACCCCGCCGGCGGCGGTAGAGTGAGGCGGCGCCGGCGGGGCCGGCGGGGGCGCATCGGACTCGGACAGGGAGGTCACGGCAGGCCATGGACCAGCTTTCGCTGTTTGCACCGCAGCCGTCGGAGCCCGGCCCATCTCGCAGCAGGCGCGGCCGGCGCGATGCGGCCGCGCGGCCGACACGCCACCGCGCCGCATCGCCGCCCCAACCGCAAGACCCCCCGCGACCGACCCCCGACCCACCGCAACCGGGAGCCGGGGCGCCTGCTGGGGCCGAACTTCCGGGGGCGGGGGCCGAACTTCCGGGTGCCGAGGCACTTGCGGGGGTGGGGCTTCCGGGGGCG
>PUMS01000493.1 GCA_003551485.1 Phycisphaeraceae bacterium
CCTCACTTCGACTTGCCCTGCCCCTGCCCCTCCTGCTTCTTCCCTTTGGTCTCCTTTTCACCGGAGGCCGATGAACCTTCGACACTGTCACCGACGTGGGCCAGCACATCCCCCGCGCCGCGGAGCAGACCCGCCATGGCCTGGGCCAGCACCCCCACGGTCTGCCGCGAGGCCTCGACGCCGGCCTTGACCGTCTCACCGGCGAGCTTGATCGGGTCCTGACGCGCGGCCTTGAGCGCGCCCTCGATGGCGGGCCGGATGTCGGCCATGGCCTTCTTCGCATGCTCGATCAGGTCGTTGCCCTGGGTCTTGAGCTGGTCGCGCAGGTCGCCGGCAATGCCCGAGACGGTCTCGACGAACTGCTTCTCGATGTTGGAGAGGGCCTTGGTCGTCCGGTCCAGTTCCTCCCGGGTGAATTTCTGCCCCTTCTCCGCGGCGTTGCTCAGGGCCGAACGCGTAGCGCTGGCGGCGCTGCCCAGGCCATCGGCCAGTCCGCGGGTGACATCCTTGAGCACGCCCTCGGGGTCATCGGGCACCGACCGCCGCACCGCCTCGGCGGCGCCGTCGAACATCCGCCTCGCGGTGGTCTGCATCTGATCGAGGTCGAGTTTGCCTTTCTCGACCACGTCGACGAAGGTCTTGCGGATGCGGTCGCGCACATCGCGGCCACTGGCGGCGATCTGCTCGGCCTTGCTCCTGGCTTCCTCACCGGCTTGCTGCTCTGACTTCTTCGCCTGCTCGCTCATGCCTTGGCCCTTTCCGAAGTTGTGTTCAACCCATCCGCGGCCGAACCCCGGCCACGCTCCCTCATCATACGACACACCGCCCCCGCCATCACCCCCCACTTGCCCCTTTCCCCCCCCGCGCCACCGACGTTGCCCGCCGCGCGGCCGCGGGGTAGGATACAGATAGCAGGGCTTTGCGAAGGCGCCGCGTCGGCAGGGTCAGGCCGCCTCCCCGGCCCCGTCGGCCATGCCTCCCCGCACGAGCCCCCATCGGGGCGTAGCGCAGCTTGGTAGCGCGTTTGACTGGGGGTCAAAAGGTCGCAGGTTCAAATCCTGTCGCCCCGATTGAAAGACCGCCGCGAGGCGGTCTTTTCAATGGAGGGAGGGGGTGACGCAGCGGTAAGATGGGTTCAAGAAAGGAATTACGCGCTCCGCGGCGTGGGTCGCTCTGCTGCGGTCATCCTGGAAACCCGCGCCCTCATTCGGTGGGAGTCGCTCATCTCGCGTTGCGGCACCCAAAGCAATGAAAACCGCGCAGCGCGGAGGGCCCTTACCCCCCTCTCCCACCGGGAGAGGGGCCGGCGGTGAGGGCAGACTCGTGCCCTGCCCCGTGCGTCCGCCCTCACCCCAAACCTCTCCCGGTGGGAAAAGGGGTCATTCTCCGGGCGGTGTGCCACGAGGCTGGCGCCTCACCCACGAAGAAGTTCGGGGTACGGGGGTCGCGCGTGCCAGGTTATTCCGGCTCCCAAGGTATAGGGTGGGTAGAGCGAGGGCGGCTTCTCATGCCGCGGTCGGTTCGGGTGACTCGGCGGTGAGGCGTTCGATGCCGGCTTGCAGGTAGTCCTCGAAGGCCTCGGCATTTTCGATATAGCGCACCTCCCGCCGCAGGTGCGGCCAGGGTTGAAGGGCGGCCGAGTAGCGTGCCATGCGCTGGCGAAGCGTGTTGATGGCGATGCGGTCGCCGCGGTATCGCCGCAGAAGTTGAAAGTGCTCGAGCACCAGCCTCGCCCGGCCCGCACGCGGCACGGGCAGGGGCTTGTGGCCGCTGGCCAGGTACCAGGCCGCGTCGCGGAATATCCACGGCCGACCCAGCGCCGCCCGGCCGATCATCACCCCATCGCAGCCGGTGGCATCGAGCATCCGCCGCGCATCCTCCGGGCAGCCCACATCGCCGTTGCCGATTACCTTCACTCCCGGCCACGGGGCCAGGGCCTCGACCACCTCGGCGATGCCTTCAAGACGGACGCTCGGGCGGAACATCTGCTCGGTGGTGCGGCCGTGGACGGTGATGGCGGCCATGCCCGCATCGGCCAGGCGCGGCGGGAGGGTGCGGGTGATCAGCGAGGCATCATCCCAGCCCAGCCGGATCTTGCACGTCACCGGCACCCGCACCGCCCGCACCACGGCGCGCACGATCTCGACGGCCAGGTTCGGCTCGCACAGCAGCTTCGAGCCGCCGTTCTTCTTGGTGACCTTGTCCACCGGGCAGCCCATGTTGATGTCCACCGTCGCCGCGCCGTGGGCCTCGGCCCAGCAAGCCGCCTCGGCCATCACGTCCGGGTGGCGGCCGTAAAGCTGCATGCACAGGGGCTGATCCGCGGGGCACGTCGCCGCCAGCCACAGCGACTTGTCGCTCTGGCGGAGGACCGCCTGCGGACAGAGCAGGTCCGTACACGCCAGCCCCACACCCGGCTCGGCCACCCCCGGCGGCAGCGGCCGCGGCGGGTCACTCAACGCAAACCGCCCCGTCACCGACCGCACCACCAGCCGGAAGGCCAGGTCGCAGTAGCCGGCGATGGGCGCCAGCAGCAGGTTGCTTCGCAGTTCAACGTCGCCGATGCGGAACATGATGGGGCATTTTACCGGGGCGACCGGAATGTCTCCGGGCCGGCCGTTCGCTTCACTCCCCTCTCCCCCCGGGAGAGGGGCCGGGGGGTGAGGGCGGATTCCTGCAAAAAGGTTCCTGACACCTTTTCTGGGCTCGCCACGTTTAATTGGTGGGTTTCGCCCGCAAAGCCTCGCTCTACCCACCCTACAGCCTCTGCCGCCACCGGGAAGGCGTGGGAGTAAGGAGCCTTTCCGCGACAGGTGTCATCCACCCGGCGGCTGCGGAGCCCGTCTGGATTCGCCGTGCGCGGGCCGGTAAACTCCATCGAGACCGCCTCGGCCCCGTGCCGACGCGGCCAGATGCTAGAATCTGTAAAGGGTTTCCCCGCAATGGCTGAAAGCTTCGCTTCGGAGTTTCCCAACATCCAGACCGTGGCGATGATGGGCACGTACCTGCCCCGTCGGTGCGGCATCGCCACCTTTTCCGGCGACCTGGCCGAGGCCATGAGCCAGGCGGCGCCGCAGATCACCTTTCGCAACGTGGCCATGGACGACCGGCCCGAGGGCTACCGCTACCCGCCGCGGGTGTGGTTCGAGATCAACGAGAGCCGACGCGGCGAGTACCGCCTCGCGGCCGACTTTCTCAACATCAGCAGCGTGGACGTGGTCAACGTCCAGCACGAGTACGGCATCTTCGGCGGGCCGGATGGGGCGCACCTGCTGGACTGCCTCCAGCGTCTGCGCATTCCCGTGGTGACCACGATGCACACGGTCCTGCGCCAGCCCAGCGAGGGCCAGCGCCAGGTCACCGCGCGGCTGGCCGAGGTCAGCGACCGCCTGGTGGTGCTCAGCCGCCGCGGCGTGGAGTTCCTGCGCGACATCTACGGGGTGGATGAGCAGAAGATCGCCTTCATCCCCCACGGCATACCCGACCTGCCGTTCGTCGACCCATCCTTCTACAAGGACCAGTTCGGCGTCGAGGGCAAGAAGGTGATCCTCACCTTCGGCCTGCTCTCACCCAACAAGGGCATCGAGCACATGATCGACGCCCTGCCCGCCGTCGTCGAGCGCCACCCGGATGCGGTCTACATCGTCCTCGGCGCCACCCACCCGCACATCCGCGGCCACAGCGGCGAGAACTACCGCACCAGCCTCCAGCGCCGAACCGAGCAGCGGGGCGTGGCCGACCACGTGATCTTCCACAACCGCTTCGTCGAGATCGATGAACTGTGCGAGTTCCTCGGCGCCGCCGACATCTACGTCACCCCCTACCTCAGCGAGGCCCAGATCGTCTCGGGCACGCTGGCCTATGCCATGGGCGCCGGCAACGCCATCATCTCGACCCCCTACTGGTATGCCCAGGAGGTGCTGGACGAGGATCGCGGCGTGCTGGTGCCGTTCGAGGACCCCGAGGCGATGGCCGGGGCGATCAACCACCTGATCGAGCACGAGGTCGAGCGCCACGCCATGCGAAAGCGGGCCTACCAGTTCAGCCGCGACATGGTCTGGCCGCGGGTGGCGCGCAGCTACCTCGAACTGTTCGCCACCGTGATCGAGCAGCGCCGTCACCAGCCCCACCGTGCCGCGGTCAGCCCGCCGCGGGTGCGGCCGGCGAGCATCGACGTCGAGGACGTCAACCTCGATCACCTGCGGCGGATGACCGATGACTGCGGCGTGCTGCGTCACGCCCAGTGCAGCGTGCCCCGCCGCGCCAGCGGCTACTCGGTCGATGACAACGCCCGCGCCCTGCTGGCCATGCTGCAGGCCCAGAACTTCATCACCGGCATGACGCGCGAACTGCGCGAGCTGACGGCGCGGTACATCAGCTTCCTCGAGCACGCCCTGGAGCCCGAGTCCGGCCGCTTCCGCGGCGTAATGAGCTACGACCGGCGCTGGCAGGATGAGCCCGGCAGCGAAGACAGCCATGCCCGGGCGCTGTGGTCGCTGGGCGAGACGGTGGCCCGCTGCCAGGACACGGGCATGCGGCGCCTGGCCGTGAAGCTGTTTCACGGCGGCCTGGGCGCGGTGCGCCAATTCACCTCGGTGCGGTCGTGGGCGTTCAGCGTCATCGGCATCCACGCCTATCTGCGGCGCTTCAGCGGCGACTCGGGCGCGCGGCGGCTTCGCGAACGGCTGGCGGTGCAGCTCTTTGAGCAGTTCCGGCACAACGGCAGCGATGACTGGCCCTGGCCGGAGCAGACCCTCAGCTACGCCAACGCCCGCCTGCCCCACGCCCTGCTGCTGTCGGGCCGCTGGATGTTCAACAACGAGATGATCGAGCACGCCCTGCGCTCGCTGGACTGGCTCTACAACGAGCAGATCGGCGAAGGCGGCCACTTCTCGCCCATCGGCTGCCACGGCTGGTACCCGCGCGGCGGGCAGCGGGCACGCTTCGACCAGCAGCCGATCGAGGCCCAGGCCATGATCGATGCCTGCCTCGAGGCCCACAAGGTGACCGAAGACGCCACCTGGCTCGACCGTGCCCATCGCTGCTTCAACTGGTTCCTGGGCGACAACGACCTGGGCGTGCCGCTGGTCGACCTCACCACCGGCGGCTGCCACGACGGCCTGCATGCCCACGGCGTCAACGAAAACCAGGGCGCCGAGGCCACGCTCGCCTGGCTGCTGAGCCTGCTGGCCATGCTCGAAGAGGCCCACATCGACGCCGGTGAAAAGGAAGAGGCCGACCCCGAAGCCGCCGAACCCGATGAGGCCGACCTGGCCGCCACGCTCGACACCGAGCGCTGAGCGACAGCGCGCTACGGCACCGGGCGGTCCAGAATGTCGGGCACACTCGGCCTGTCCGCCGGGTGCGGTATCATGGCGCAATGCAGTGCGGTGTGGGGCCGATAACGTTTTTCATGCCGCGGCCCGCATCGAGCCGATGCTGCCCAGGTCGCCCACGGATGGAACGGCGCTGATGGCTTACAGGATGCTCAACGCGTTGCCGGCCTGGCTGTTTCTGATCAGCGGCCTGGTCATCGTCGCGGCGGTGGTGCTGGTCGGACCCATGCTCGAGCTGCGACAGCTCGAGTACGACCGCCAGCGCATCGAAGCCGAGGCGAAGCTGCCGCGGCACGAACGCGAAGCGCTCGAGCAGATGCACGAAGCACTGCTGGCCAACGACCCGGCCACCATCGAGCGGCTGGCACTGGTGTACCGAAACCTGGTGCGGCCCGGCTCCAGTGCCCTTCTGCCGCGGGAAACGGCTCCCTCGCCGCTGCATGAAACGCCCGAGGAACTCTCCCCGCGCGAGCTGGACCTGCTGATCCACAGCGATGCGCCCAACCCCATCGAGGCCTGGGCGCGCGATGTGGCCCGCGCCCGTGTCGACCTGCCCGAACCCCCGGACGAGGTCGAGACCACCCTCGTGCGGCTGACCACCGGGCCCCGCCGCAAGGCCGTGCTGGCCCTGGGCGTGGTCCTGCTGATGCTGGGCATGTTGCCCCCGGCCGAGCGCAGCCACCGCCGCTGATGCCGCCATCGTCCGCCGCGGGGCAGGGGCTTCCGGGGGCGGGGATTTTCGGGGGGACTTGCGGGGGTTGGAGGTGTCATGACCATTGCATCCACACCGGGTCCATCTGCGTGCAATCTGTTCGAGAACGTGATCGGGTTCTTCGACCGTGCCGCTGCGCACACCCGGCACGACAAGGGGCTGCTGGACCAGATCCGCTGCTGCAACGTGGTGCACCGCATCCACTTTCCGCTTCGCATGGATGACGGCCAGGTCCGGGTGCTCGAGGCCTACCGTGCCCAGCACAGCCATCACCGCCTGCCGGTCAAGGGCGGGCTGCGGTTCAGCCCCCACCTGACCCAGCAGACGGTGATGGCCCTGGCGGCGCTGATGACCTTCAAGTGCGCGCTGGTGGGTGTGCCCTTTGGCGGGGGCAAGGGGGGCGTTCGGATCGACCCGCGGGCCCACTCACCGGCGGAGCTGGAGCGGCTGACGCGGCGGTACACCTCCGAACTGTTCCACAAGCGCATGATCGCACCGTCGCTGGATGTGCCGGCACCGGACTACGGCACGGGTGAGCGTGAGATGGCGTGGATCGTGGACACCTACCGCACGCTTCAGCCCGAGGACATCAACCACCTGGCCTGCGCCACGGGCAAGCCACTGGCGCTGGGCGGCATTCCGGGCCGTCGCGAGGCCACGGGCCTGGGCGTGTTCTTCGGTGTGCGCGAGTGTGTCAGCATCGAGTCGGACATGCGGGGGCTGGGGCTCGAGGGCGGCATCGAGGGCAAGCGGGTGGTCATCCAGGGCCTGGGCAACGTCGGCGGCTACGCGGCGCGGGCCTTCGCCGGCGCGGGGGCGAAGCTGGTGGGCCTGGCCGAGATCGAAGGCGCCATCCACGCACCGGGCGGGCTCGAGCTCGAGGAGGTACTGGCCCACCGCCAGCGGACCGGCACGCTGCTGGGCTTTGCCGGCGCCACCGACCTGCCCGACCCCTCCGCCGCGCTCGAACTCGACTGCGACATCCTCGTGCCCGCCGCGCTTCAGAACCAGGTCCGGGCCGACAACGCCGCGCGCATCGCCGCCCCGATCATCGCCGAGGCCGCCAACAGCCCGGTCACACCCGAGGCCGAGGCGGTCCTCCAGCAGCGGGGCGTGCTGATCATCCCCGACCTCTACCTCAACGCCGGCGGCGTGACCGTCTCCTACTTCGAGTGGCTCAAGAACCTCAACCACGTCAGCTTCGGCCGCATGACCCGCCGCTACCAGCGCAACATCTACCGCTCACTGCTGGAGGCGGTGGAGCACCTCCACGCCGCCGGCGGCGGCGACGGCGGCCAGCGCAACGCCCTGCCCGCCGGCGACAGCCCACTGCCGCCGGCGCCGCCGATCGCCGATGAAAAGGATCTGGTGCTCAGCGCCCTCGAGGAGACCATGAGCATCACCAGCCGCCAGGTACACGACCGCATGAAGGCCGACCACCTGCCCGACCTGCGCACCGCCGCCATGGTCCTGGCCATCGACAAGATCGCCCAGACCTACGACTACATGGGCATCTTTCCGTAGAGCAGAAAAGGCGCCGGGAACTTTGCTGGCGCCTGCCTGCTTTCGGAGCGCCGGCAGACGGTCATGCCTGGCGCCGCCGGCGCAGAAGCAGCAGGCCGCCGGCGCCGAGCAGAGCGAGGCTGGCCGGCTCGGGGATGACCACGAAACTGCCCGTGAGGCTGCCGAGGGTCCCGGGCGTCAGCTCGAAATTGAACTCGAGGCCGATGTCCGTCAGTACCTCCGGACCCGGCAGTGAGGGGCCGGGCAGGCCCTCGCTTGTGGCCGGCACGTTGCTGGAATCGTTGGCATCGGCCGACCACGAACCGGAATCATGGAGTGTCAGGGCCTCCTCCCCATCGATAAACGCCGTGTACAGCGGTGTTCCGGCGATCGTGCTCAGCGTGCCAGGGTTCTCGCCGCCGGTCACCGAGCCGCTGACCGAGCCGCCTATCAGCGAGGTGGGGGTAATCGGGGGGACGACGGCGACGGGGGTCGCCACTACGTTGTAGGCCTCCGGGGACCCGGTGTTGTTTCTGGCGCTGAAGTGCAGGTCGACAAAGGGATTGCTGTGGAAGACCAGCTTCTCGATGGTGAGCGTCATGGCCCCATCCCAGAGGTCGACGGTAACCGGCTCCACCAGCCAGGTCTTCCCATCCTCGTTCAGCTCGAACTCCGCTCCGTTGAGAATCACATCCCCGTTGACCGATTCCCCGTTCCAAGTGACCGTGATGTCCGGCGGGGGCAACGGGGCGGCCTGTACCGCCGCCTGCAACCCCGCGAGTACCATCGCCACCACGACCACGACGCCCGATTGCATCTTCTTGTTAACCATCCGGAAGAACTCCTTCAGCGCCTCTGGTGCGTCAGGCGAAGTCTGACTGGTCTTGCAGGATGAAAGGAGCCTGCCATGTGAAGTGCTGATGACGACATGTAGCCACGGCCAGCGGCGCCGGGGGCGACCCCGCGTCGGGAA
>PUMS01000441.1 GCA_003551485.1 Phycisphaeraceae bacterium
CCTCGCCCCCCTCGCCCCCCCCGCCCCCCCCGCCGTCGCCGCCCCCGCCAGCGCCGCGCGCCGGGATGGTGAGGGGCCGGGCCATGGGCGAACCCTCATCGGCGCGGAGGATGCGGTCATCGACGGGCAACTCGAGGCCGAGCCCATCGAGGTAGTTGCGAAAGTCCTCGAGGGTTTTGAGATGTCCGATCCGGGTGTAGCTGGCGGGCGGCATGGAAGGCTCCGGTGCGTGACGGTGGCGATTGTGGGCAAACGGGGATTATAGAAAACCTGGGGTCGGCGGTGCCCACCGGCCGGAGGCCCTGTCGGGCCATGGCGGTGTCTTTATCCGAATCTGCGCCGGCCACGGGCGCACCGGGTCCGGGGCCAGCGGCGACCCCGTGACATTGCACGCCCGCCGCGCGCGTTGGACCACGGCAGCGGCCCAGGGCAAACGCATGAAGGCGAGGGTGGCATGGTCAGTGGGCTTCCGGGGGTCTTCGCCCGTTGGCCATGTACCGGGCGCGGGATGCCGGGCGGTTTTCGTGGCCCGGGAGCGTCTCCCATGGCCATCGGCTTGCGGACGCCCCCGGAACCCCCGGAGGGGCCGCTGACCATGCCACCCTCTGTGCTACATGCGTTCGTCCTCGTGGGTGGCAGCCGCCCTGCCCGGGGGCGGCCGAAGCGGTATGATGAGCCGCTGGAGCGCCATGGGATCGGCTATTCTCGACCAATTGGACACTTACGGCCCCGACCGCTGCGAGGCCCTCAGCTACGAGGATGCCGCGGCCTACACCCGCCGTCTGGCCCGGTCGCACTACGAGAACTTCACCGTGGTGAGTTGGCTGCTGCCGCGCCATCTGCGCGATGACTTCCGCCACGTCTACAGCTTCTGCCGCTGGGCCGATGACCTGGGCGATGAGACCGGCGACCCGCAGCGCAGCCTGCAACTGCTCGCCTGGTGGCGCCGGGAGCTGGATGCCTGCTACGAGGACTGCCCGCGCCACCCAGTGTTCGTGGCCCTGAACCGCACCATCCACCGGCACGACATCCCGCGCGAGCCGTTCGACCTGCTCATCGATGCCTTCGAGCAGGACCAGCGCATCCGCCGCTACGACACGTGGGAGCAGGTGCTCGATTATTGCCGCCGCAGCGCCGATCCCGTGGGCCGCCTGGTGCTCTACCTGTGCGGCTACCGCGATGAGCAGCGTCAGCAACTTGCCGATGCCACCTGCACCGCACTGCAACTGGCCAACTTCTGGCAGGATGTCCGGCGCGACATCCTCGAGCGCGACCGAGTCTACATCCCCCGCGATGTGGCCTCGGCCCACGGGCTGGACCTGTCGGTCATGGTCGAGGCGGTGGGTCTCTCGGCGTCGAACGATCCATCCTGCAAAGCCTGTGGCACGGGGCGCGGATTGCCCCTGGCGGGAATGCGGGCCATCAGACCGGCTTTCCGCAGCACGATGCGCGAGCTGGTGGACCGCACGCAGGGGCTCTTCACCCGCGGCCGGGAGTTGTGGCCGCTGGTCGAGCCGGCGGTGCGGACCGACATCAAGCTGTTCACCCTCGGGGGCGAGGCGATCCTCAGGCGAATCCGCCGCCAGGATTACGACACGCTTGAGCGGCGCCCCACCCTGGGGCGGCTGGCCCGCATCGGGCTGATGCTGCGGGCACTGTTGGGTAAACTACGGGCTGGTTCCCATCGGTCGCGAGGGCCCGCCACGGCATGAGCACATCGACGGCGACGATCACTTACCCGCGCCCCCGCGAAGGGGTGTCGCTTGAGGCCTCAGCCGAGCTGTGCCGTCGCATCGCCCGGCGCCACGGGCGAAACTTCTATTACGGCATGATGCTCACCCCCGGCGCCAAGCGCGCGGCGATGTACGCCGTCTACGCCTGGATGCGCGCGGTCGATGACCTGGCCGATGGCGCACCCGGCGGTGCGGGGGGTGTGAGGGCTGCCGGGGGTGCCCGCGGTGCCGGGGGTAGTCCCGACACAAGCGACGGTGAGGGGGATGGCGAGGGGCAGGTGCCAAGGGCGGCGGGGGCGGGGTACCGCGCTGCCGTACGCAACCGACGGGTGTTGAGCCTGGAGACCTTCCGCCGCCACACCGCGCAGGCCCTCGACCCCCACGCGCCACTGCCACCGTCGGCCGAGGGCATCGACCCGCGGCTGTGGCCGGCGGTGCGCGATGCGCTGCTGCGATACGAGGTGCCGGGTGAGTACCTGTTCGACATGATCGACGGGCAGATGCTCGACCAGCGCTGTCGCCGCTACGAAAGCTTCGAGCAGCTCTACGACTACTGCTACAAGGTCGCCGGGACGGTCGGGCTGGTCTGCATCACCATCTGGGGCTACCAGGGCGGGGCGCATACGCGGGCGCTGGCCGAGAAGCGGGGCGTGGCACTTCAGTTGACCAACGTGCTGCGTGACCTTGTGGAGGATGCGCGGCGGGACCGGGTCTACCTTCCCGCCGATGAGCTTGCCGACTTCGGCTACGACCCCGAGACCTTCCGCGCGGCGATGCTCAGCGGTGAGGCCGATGAGCGTTTCGACCGGCTGATGGCCTACCAGCTCGAGCGTGCCCGCGGCTATTACGATGCCTCGGCGGCCCTGGAGGATGCCATCGAACCGGGCTGCCGGCCCACCTGCTGGGCGATGATGCGAATCTACCGCCGCCTGCTCGAAAAGATTGCCGCCCGCCCCCGCCGCGTGCTGAACCAGCGGGTGACGCTGGGTTGCTTTCAGAAGCTCACGATCGCCGTGCGGGCATCGTGGCAGCGCGGGGTGAGCCGGTGAACACCAGCGGCCGCCACGGCATTCAGCCTGCCTGTCAAACGTCCGACGCGGCTTCTGACTCCCCTCTCCCTCCGGGAGAGGGGCTTGGGGGGGAGGGCTCTTCCCCCCCTCTCCCCCCGGGAGAGGGGCCGAGGGTGAGGGCAAGTTCGGACGGGCCTGGCGCACCTCCCCTCACCCCAGCCCTCTCCCAGAGGGAGAGGGAGCCGGTCCTCTCCCGCCCCCGGAAGGGGGAGAGGGAGCTGGACGTTCAGACCAGAGCGAGTCGGGCATTCCAGCCTGATGGCGAGCAGGTGATCGTGCTCGGCGGCGGCCTCGCGGGCATCGCCGCGGCGATGCGGCTGGCTGGGGCGGGCATTCCCACCACGCTCATCGAGACGCGCAAACGACTCGGCGGCCGGGCCACCAGCTTCATCGATCCGCTCAGCGGCGAGGTGCTGGACAACTGCCAGCACGTGCTGATGCGCTGCTGCACCAACCTGCTGGACCTCTACCAGCGCCTCGGCGTGGCCGGCCTGATCCGCTGGCATCGTCGGCTCCACTTCATCGACCCCGCCGGTCGTGTGGACGTGCTCGAAGCCGGCGACCTGCCGGCGCCGCTGCACCTGCTCCGCCGCGTGATGGGCTTCGCCTCGCTCACACCGGCTCAGAAGCTCGAGCTCGGCCGCGGCATGTGGCAGGTGCTGCGTACCGGCCGTGCCGGCCGCAGCGCGGTCCACGACCGCAGCTTCGCGCAGTGGCTGACCGATGCCGGCCAGAGCCGGGGGCTGATCGACCGCTTCTGGGGCACGGTCATCATCAGCGCCCTCAACGAGACGCCCGACCGCTGCGCGGCCGACTATGCGTTGCAGGTCTTCCAGGATGGCTTTCTGGGCCACCCCCATGCCTGGGAAGTGGGCCTGCCGCAGGTGCCGCTGGTGCGGCTCTACGACCCGGCGGTCGAGGCCATCGAGCGGGCGGGCGGCACGGTGATGCTTTCGACCAGCATCGAAGGGCTTGAATCGCGGGATGGGCGGATCACCGGCGTGCGTATCGACGGCGGGCGGACGCTCAGCGCCGCCGCGGTGCTCAGCGGGTTGCCCTTCGACCGCCTGCGGCGGGTGTGCGATGCAGCGCTGATCGAGGCCGACCGGCGGCTTGGCGGCCTGGACCGCATCGAGGTCAGCCCGATCATCGGCGTGCACCTGTGGTTCGACCGGCCCGTGGTGGACCTGCCGATGGTGGCCCTGCTGGACAGCCCGCTGCACTGGTTGTTTGTCAAGGCGGATGGTGAGCAGGGCCAGCACGTGCATGGCGTCATCAGCGCTGCGCGTGACCTGGTCGGCCAGTCCAGCGGGGCCATCACCGACCTGGTGGTCGGCGAGATCGCCCGGCGATTGCCGGCGGCGCGGCAGGCGGAGTTGCTGCGCAGCCTGGTGGTGAAGGAGAAGCGTGCCACCTTCTCGATCGCGCCGGGTGTCGATGCGCTGCGCCCCGGCCCGCGCGGCCCGGTGAAGAACCTGTACCTCGCCGGCGACTGGTGCCGCAGCGGCTGGCCGGCGACGATGGAGGGCGCCGTTCGCAGCGGCTACCTCGCCGCCGCGGCCCTCATGGCCGATCGGGCCGGTGGGCACACGCCTATGGCGGCGGGCATGAACGGCCTGGTGCCCGACCTGCCCGCCGCGCCGCTCTATTGTTTGCTTGCGGGGTCGTGATCGCGATGCTTCCCGCATCGCCCGCTGCGGCTACGCCCGTTGCCTGCGAACCATGCCCATGCAGACCGCCGAGTTGACCGAGACCGACCTGGCCATGATGCGCTGTGCCCTGGAACTGGCCGAGCAGGCCGGTGCCATGGGCGAGGTGCCCGTGGGCGCTGTGGTCTACCGGGGGTGGCAGGGGGGGCAGGGCGGGCGGATTCTGGGCCAGGGCCACAACCTGCGCGAGACCCGTGCCGACCCCACCGCCCACGCCGAGATCATCGCCATCCGCGCCGCGGCCGAAGCGCTTGGCACCTGGCGGTTGGATGATTGCTCGATCGCGGTGACACTCGAGCCCTGCCCGATGTGCGCCGGGGCACTGGTCAACGCCCGCATGGGCCGGCTGATCTACGGCTGCACCGACCTGAAGATGGGCTGCGTACACACCCTGGCCACCCTCTGCACCGACGAGCGGTTCAACCACCGCCTGACCGTCATCGGCCAGGTCATGGCCGACCCCTGCGCCCGCCTGCTCGGCGACTTCTTCCAGGCCCGCCGTGGTCTCGATCGTCCGGCAAAGCCCCGTCCCGACCGTGGGCCCCAATCCATATGACATTCATGCGCTCTCGGGTCTTCATCGGCCTGAACGAGCGGGCTTTACAGCCCCGCCGCGATGGGTGAGGGCGTCAAAGGGAAAACGCACGCGGGCAGGACCATGGTCCGTTGGTTGCGTCTTCGACTTCCGGAGGCGTGCGGGGGATGAATCCCACGGCAGTCAGCCCCAAACCCGTGCAGCATGACCACCATGCGAGGGTTCCTTCACGGGAAGCGCCGTTGTGGAAGAGGTGGTTCGGGGGATGTGCCGCCTTGGTAAGAAACCTTACGGGCCGGGATGGCACAACATGGTGCATCGTATGGACAACATTATGGCCCTGGTCATCACGGCCGTGACCTGCCGTTGCGGGAACGGGGCGGCGGTGCATCGCCGGGCCAGGGCCGGCGAATCTGAGTGGGGACCTTTCTGGACCCTTCCAGAGGTGGTTCCAACTGTGACACCTTCGGCCGCTTCGGTGCCGCCCCTGCCCCCGACGGCTTTGAGCGCCCCCCTCACCCGACCACCTTGCGTATCTCACCGGCCATCTGTTCGGCGGCGCGGCGGATGGCGCTGCGCCAGTCGGCGGTGTCCTGCTGCTGGTAGGCGTAGAGGACCGAGCGGCTGGCGGTGATGATGGCGCCCTTGCCATCGGCGTTGAAGCAGGCCTGCACATCCTCGGCTCCGCCGCCCTGGGCGCCGAAGCCGGGCACGAGGAAGACCTGCCGCGGCATCAGCCGGCGCATCCTGGCCGCATCCGCCGGCGCCGTGGCGCCCACCACCGCGCCGAGCAGGCTGTAGCCGCGCTCGCCCCGCAGGCCCGGCTCATCGCCCATCTCCGCCACCAGTTCCGCCACCCGGTCGGCCACGGCCGGGCCGGCGGCGGTCTTGACCGACTGGATGCGCTCGCCCCCGGTGTTGCTGGTGCGCACCAGGGCGAATACGCCCTTGCCCTGCTCGGTCGCGATGCGGATGAACGGCTCGAGGGCATCAGCGCCCATGTAGGGGTTGACCGTCACCGCATCGGGCCCGGCCAGCGGGCCAAGGTCGGTATACGGCGGCTCGGCCAGGCAGCCGGCGGCGTAGTGCTCGGTACTGGCGCCGATGTCGCCGCGCTTGACATCGGCGATCACGAGCATGTCCAGTGCCCGTGCCTCGGCGATGAGGCGCTGGTAGGTGCGAAGCCCCGGCCACAGGTAGCGCTCGAAGCAGGCGCTCTGGATTTTCACGCACGGTGCGAACGGCGCCACCAGCCGCAGCACCTCGTTGCAGAAGGCCTCGATGGCGTGCGCTGCATCCTCGGCCCGGCCCGGGCTCACCCCGCCGCGCAGCGACTCGGGCAGCCGCTCGAGCACCGGGTCCAGCCCCACGCAGATGGGACTGCCCTTATGTTCAATGGCCTGTAGCAGACGGTCGGCGAAGTGGTTCACGCGGATGCGGCTCCTCATGCGGCGCGGGCGGGCGACGAGGGGGCGGCGGGCGGCCCCGCTACGCGCCATTGTAGCGGGCCATATAATCGGGCTCATGGCTCGCCGCTTCTATATCATCGATGGCCATGCCCAGATCTTCCGCGCCTACTTCGCGATCCGCGGCGGGATGAACAGCCCCGAGACCGGCGAGCCCACGCACGCGGTCTTCGGCTTCGCCGACATGCTGCTGCGCCTGTTGCTCGAGCACGAGCCCGATTTCCTGGCCATGCCCATCGACCTGCCCGGGCCGACCTTCCGTGATGAAATCTACGACCAGTACAAGGCCACGCGCGAGCCCACCCCCGCCGACCTTCAGGTCCAGGAGCAGCGCATCTACGAGATGTGCCGACTGATGGGCATCCCCCTGCTCGGCTGCGAGGGCGCTGAGGCCGATGACGTGATCGCCACCATCGTCCGGCGCGTGGTCGAGGACCCCGAGGCCGAGGATGTGCACGTCCGCATCATCTCGAAGGACAAGGACCTCGAGCAACTCATCAGCGACCGCGTCTGCCTGTACGACATCCACAAGGACACCACCATCGACCTCGACTCGCTCAAGCGCGACAAGGGGCTCGAGCCCTCGCAGGTGGCCGATGCCCTGGCCCTGATCGGCGACAGTGTGGACAACATCCCCGGTGTCGACGGCGTGGGGCCCAAGACCGCCGCCAAGCTCATCGCCCGCTTCGGCTCGCTGGACAACCTGCTGGCCAACATCGACCAGCTCAAGGGCAAGCAGAAGGAGAACCTCGAGAAGGCCATCGAGCACCTGTCCACCTCGCGGGCGCTGGTGCAACTCAAGGACGACTGTGAGATCGACTTCAGGCTCGAGGATGGCCGCATCGGCCCGGTCGACATCGCCGGCCTGCGGCAGCTCTTCCGGACGATGGGCTTCCGCCGGCACATGTCGAACCTCGACCGCCTCGCCCAGCGGCTCGCCGACCGGGGCGGGGCCGTGGTGGATGTGGGCGTTGCGGCCGACGCCGGCACTGCCCCGCCGATCTCCGCTGAGGCTTCGGACGCTGAAGAGCGGGCGGCCAACCCCCCTCCACCGTCGACCGATGCCGATGGCTTTGCGCAGACGCTCTTCGGCGGCTTCGATGAGCCATCGCCAAGGCCCCAAACCGCGGCAGGCTCCCGCGCCGACACCGACACCGCTCCATCCGGAACAGAGGCCGAAGCGCTGGAGGTGGCCGGGGACTACCGGGCGGTGACCGGCGAGGCCGAACTCGAAGCGCTGGTCCAGTCAATGCAACAGGCGGAGTTGATCAGCCTCGATGCCGAGACCATCGGCCTCGGCCGCACAGCGCCCATCTGCGGCCTCAGCTTCGCCACCGAGCCCGGCCGCGCTGTGTACGTGCCGGTGGTCTCACCGCGGCCCGAATCGCACCTCGACGCCGCCACCGTCCGTGCCGCCCTCGGCCCGGTGCTGGCCGATCGCGGCCGTCCCAAGATCGGGCACAACCTCAAGTACGACCTGCTCGTGCTGGCCGAAGCGGGCCTTGCCGTTCGCGGCGTGGCCTTCGACACGATGGTCGCCAGCCACCTGCTGGACGTGGGTGCGCTGGGCATGGACGCCCTGGCGCTGAAGCTGCTCAACCGCCGCAACATCCCCATCAGCCGGCTCATCGGTGAGCCGAAGCGCGGCCGGCCGCAGAAGACCATGGACCAGGTGCCCCTGGCCGAGGTCACCCCCTACGCCGCGGAGGATGCGGATGTCGCCCTCCAGCTCTACGGCAAGCTGCGGCCGAGGCTCGATGAGCAGGGCATGACCGAGCTGGTCGATGACATCGAGATGCCACTGGTCGAGGTCCTGGCTGCGATGGAGCGCAACGGCATCAGCATCGACCCGCAGGTGCTTGAGCAGCAGAAACGGCCCATCGCCGCCCGCATCGAGGAGCTTCGCGGATGTATCCACGAGCTGGCCGGCTA
>PUMS01000453.1 GCA_003551485.1 Phycisphaeraceae bacterium
AGGGCAAACGCATGTAGGGTGGGTGGCATGCGTTTGCCCTGTGCAAGGGGGCGCGGCCCGCGTGGGTCTGCGGCGGCGCGGGCCGGTATGCCGCCGCCAGTGTGCTAGGATTCCGCGGCCATGGCGCAGGAGCGGGCAGGTGGACTGCCCGCCGCCGCGGCCGCCTTGAGGAGCGATGCAACATGGCCGGCGACCGGATCGGGTTCATCGACTGCTCACTGCGCGACGGCCACCAGTCGCTGCTGGCCACCCGCATGAGCACCGCCCAGTGCATGAGGGTGCTGCCGCTGCTGCGTGACAGCGGCTACCGCATCCTCGAGCTGTGGGGCGGGGCGACCCTGGATGCGGCGCTCCGCTTTACGGGCGATGACCCCTTCGAGCGCCTGGAGAGTTTCCGAAAGGCCCTGGGCGACCCGAAGCGCGGCGGGGTCAGCATCCGATCGCTGTGCCGCGGACAGAACCTCTTCGGCTACACCCCCTACCACGATGCGGTGGTCTGCGCCTTTCTCAAGCAGGCGGTACGGACCGGGACCGACCGCATCCGCATCTTCGATGCGCTCAACGATGACCGCAACCTGATCACCGCCATCATGGCCACCAAGACCTTCAACGGCCATGCCGAGGCGGCGATTTCCTATACCACCTCGCCGGTACACGACACCGCACACTTCATCGAGTTCGCCCGCCGCGCACTCGACCACGGCGCCGATTCGCTGGCGATCAAGGACATGGCCGGCCTGCTGCATCCAACCGCCGCCTTCGAGTTGATCGAAGCCCTGCGCCAGCGCTTTCCCGGTGTCGAGCTGACGCTGCATTCGCACTGCACCAACGGCCTGGCCATCACCGCCTACGTGGTGGGCATGATCGCCGGCGTGGACTACCTCGACGTGGGCTACGGGCCCATGGCAGGCGGCACGGCCCAGCCGCCGGCGGAACTGATGGGCTACTTCGCCCGCGCGCTGGGGCTGGAGGTGGAGGTAGATCTTGCGCTGGCCCCGCGGATCGATGCCGAGCTTCGCCGCATCCGCAAGGAACTGGCCGATGTCGATACCGACCCCGAGCACTTCGGCGGCCCCTGGCCGACCGAGCCGGATCGTCGAATGCGCAACAGGATCGCCCAGGCCGCGGCCCTGCTCCAGAAGCGCGACGACCACAGTATCGACCGCGCCATCGCCATCATCGAGGATGAGATCATGGTCCCGATGGGCTATCCGGCCGTCGACCGCTCGCAGCTCGATGCACAGATCCCCGGCGGGATGATCTCGAACCTGCACCACCAGCTCAAGCAGCAGGGCCAGCTCGACAAGATGCCGCGGATCCTCGAGGAGGTGCCGCGCGTCCGTGCCGCGGCGGGGTATGTGCCGCTGGTCACGCCCACCAGCCAGATCGTCGGCACGCAGGCGGCCTTCAACGTCCTTCAGGGCGAACCCTACGCCATGGTCACCGAGCCGTTCCGCGACCTGATGATGGGCCGATACGGCCGCCTGCCGGGCGAGCCGAATGCCCAGGTGCTGCGCAAGGTGTCGCGCGGGCAGCCTCCAATGCTCAAGCGCCCGGCTACCTACGTGCCACCGGTCGACCTCGACGCCGTGCTTGGCGAGCACGGCCACATCATCCGCAGCGATCGTGACCTGCTGTTGCTGCTGATCTTCCCCGTCGCTGCGAAGAAGTTCCTCACCGAACGGGCCGCAGCGACCGAGCCGGCGGCCACCCCGCCCGATCCCATCGCCGCCGGCGGTTGATGTGCGGCAACGGCGCAGCGGGGCAGGGCCGTGGTCACCGCTGAGCGTGCCCCGAGAATCGCCCACGGACGCCCCGGAGCGGAGCGTCCTCGAGCGCGGCCGTCTCGGCCGCATTCCGACCTCCGGCCCCCGGACCCCGGAGCGGCCGGGACGGCCGCGCTCCATACAGCCGCCTCTCCGAGGCAATTTTCAGGGCATAGGGCAGTGAGTCGCCGCGCCGGGCTTCTGGCGGCTTTCTCTCCGTCGGGGTGGCGCAGCTTCATGAGGGATCGTGCAGGTGGTGCGGCGGCAATCAACGGATGACTCGGGGCGTTTGGGGGGTATGGGGCATGATCGTCACGGCACAGGAAAGCGCATTGCAGCGAACCCCCAGCGATGAGGAGCCGCAACATGACGACCGGACATGATCGTCACAGCACAGTTCAGCGGATTGCAGCGGGGTGGTGGGGGGTGGTCGTGGCATTGGCCGTGGTGGCGCCGGTGTGGGCGGGGGGCGGGACAAGTGCGGACGGGGCTGCCGGGGTGGGGGGCGAGGCCGAGCCGTCGGGCGATGGGGCTGAGGTGCGCATCGGCCGGGACAGCATGACCCTGCCGTGGCACACCAGCACGCCGCGCTATACCGAGCAGCCTCTCAGCAACAATGCCATGTTCCCCATCAGGGGCTCGCAGCAGGAGGCGGGTGAGCGGACGTTCGAACTGGTGGTGCTCGAGAACGAGTACCTGCGCATCGAGGTGGTGCCCGAGGCCGGCGGTGCCGTCAGCCGCGCCGTCTGCCGCATCAGCGGCGCGGACATGTTCTACTTCGAGGGCCGTGCCAAGGACTGGCTGCCGTTCTGGGAGTCGGGGGTGAAGGCCAGCTTTCCATTCCGCGAGCACGGCATCGGCACCATCCAGCCCGCGGGCTGGCGGGTTGTGCGACACGACAACGGTGGGGCCACCGTGGCGATGTGGATGGAGTTCAGCCGCTTCAACGACCCCTGGCACCGCAACCAGTTCGGCCGCTACACCAACATGCTGCTGAGCCAGCACGTGCGGCTGGACCCGGGCGTGGCGAGCCTTGACATCACCTACCGGGCGACAAACCCCACACCCTACCGCCAGGGCCGCCAGCTCTGGAACGATGCGCTCTTCCCGCGCCACCACACGCCCGAGGGCATCGTGCAGGGCGATGCCGACCCGCCGCGGCGGACCGAAACCGAGTTGATCTACCCCGTGCAGTGGGTCAGCGGGCACTGGGGCCGGCGGCTCCGCCGCTTCGAGCCCGAGGACCAGTTCATCGCCAACTACGAAGGCGGCGTGAGCCTCTTTTCCTGGGATGCCCAGGCGCCGTTCGCGGGGCTGTGGTATCCATCGGTGGGCGTGAACCGGCTGCGGCTGTTCGACCCCGAGGCGGCGCCGGGGGCGAAGGTATGGTTCCGGGGCGAGACGGCGCTGCAACGGCAGGGTTTTCTCCGAAACTACATCGAAATCTGGGGCGGCGGCCACCACGTGTTCGAGGGCGTCGAACACTGGATCGAGCCCGGTGAGAGCTATCAGTTCACCCACCGCTTCATCATGACCCACGGCATCGGCCGGGCGAGCACGGCCAACGATGAACTGGTCGCCTCCGTGCATCTGGATGGCGATGAGCCGCGCATCGAACTGCTGACGCTGAGGCGTCGTGACGATCTGGCCGTGATGCTCGATGACCGCATCCTCGTGCAGGGCAAGAGCAGCTCACCGGCCCAGCCGCTTGAAGCGGCGCTGCCGCGGGGGCTGGAGCGGGCGCGCCTGCGCGTGCTCGATGGCGAGAAGGTGTTGCTGGATGAGGTGTTTCCGCGGCAGGAAACGGACCAGCCCCAGAAGCGTGAGCGCATCGAGCACGCCCTCAAGCGCCTGCCGGAGAACGAGGAGATGGCCGGTGAGCCCAGGGCCTGGGGCCGCTCGATCCGCTATGCCAATCACCCCGACCACAGCGTGGGCCAGGGCCGGGTGCGGTATCGCCTCGGCCGGGTCGAGGCGGCGGTGACGACGCTCGAGGAGGCGCTCGATCGCGACGGCGGCGATGGCGAGGGCTGGCACCTGCTGGGCGCCGCCAGGCTCGAACTGGGCCGCGATGCCCAGGCCCGCGAGGCCTTTGAACAGGCCCTCGAGGCCGAACGCCCCTATCCGCCGGCCCATTACTACCTGGCATTGATGCACCTGGCCGACGGCCGGCAGGGCGCTGCGTCAGCGCGGCTGCAACTCGAGGCGCTGCTGCAAGAGCGTCCGGGACATGTCGAGGGGAAGCTGCTGCTGGCATGGGTGGAAGGCACCGGTGCCGACGGCCGTGAGGGCGAGGTGGACCGCGCCGAGCGGGCGGTGGCCACCGACCCGGCCGATCCGCGGGCGATGCACGTGCTTGCCGAGGCGCTCGAGCACGCCGGCCGCGATGCAGATAGCGCCGCCGCGCGCAACGAACTGGAGCTTCTGCTGGCCGAACCGGGCGCGGCCGAGCGGCTCGAGCAGTTCAAGGCCGCCACCGAGGGCCGCTTCATCCACCCGGCGCGGCTGCGATAGGAGGAGGCTGTTGCACTGCACCTGCCGCAGCGTGAACCGCCATGGAACGTGGCCCGGAACCCTCGCAACAGAAACCGGCCGCGACCTTCACTGATGCGATGGCTTGCGGCTTACCCCTGCTCCCTGGCCAGCACGATGTCGAAGGTGCCCACCTCGTAAGTGCCCGCATCGAGTTCGATCGTCTCGGGCTCGATGATCAGCGAATCCTTGATGAACGGATCGGTCGCGTTGAAGGGATCGCCCTTGAAGTAGAGCTGTGTGATGAGCCGGCGGTGCCCTTCAGCACGCACAAGGTAGTGGATGTGGCTCGGCCGCATCTGATCCGGTGCGATGCGGTAGCGGCCCGGCCGGATCGTCTCGTACTCATAGCGGCCATGTTCATCGGTCACCAGGCGGGAGCGGTTGATGAACACGCCCGGCTTCGGCGGATTGGCCGGATCATCGTTGTCGTAGCGGCCCGCGGCGTTGGCCTGCCAGATGTCGAGCACCGCCCCGGCGATCGGCCGGCGGGTGTGGTGGCTCCAGACCCGGCCGCGGACCAGCAGCACATCGCCGGGCTCGAGCGGCGGGGTGATCTTGCCCCGGTAGGGCGCTCCGGGCCGGTGGAACGGGCCGAGGATGTCCGATTCAGTGGGCGCCCATCGGCCCTGCGGCTGCACATCGGGCTTCTCACCGTTGGCGGCAGGGCCGGTGCCCCTCTCGCCCGCCGCCGCAGTGGCAAGATGGTCGGCATAATCGCCAAGCTCGCCGCTGGCCTCGGTCGGCATCACGTCCGCCCGCAGGGTCAATGCCCCCGTACCGATGGCCGCCAGCCCGAGCGAGCCCAACTTCAGCAACCGTCGCCTTGTCATTGAGTCCAACATCACAGTCTCCAATCCGATGACCGGGTTCCATGCCACCTCGCAGCCGACTCCCATCGGTCGCGAGGGTGATGACAAATGTATCATACCGCCCCGTTCTGGTGCGATTGTCACGGCTCTGTCACAAGGCTTACCGGTGCCCCCACGCTTCGCGGGCGCAGCGCCCTCAGCGCTGCGGCGGCCAGTCGTCGGGGATGGGGGTCTGGAGGGTGGGGTCGGGCAGGAGCAGGCGCCCTTCGTGGTAGCGGTGGGTGGCCTCCGCCAAGTCCTGATCCAGGTGCCAGAAGGCATCGGCGCGGTCGCCTTGATATTCGGCGTAGGGCGCCGGCGCATGGCGCGGCTCGCTGAGGCGGGCATCGGTCAGCCAGCCGCGCTCGGGATCGATGGGCAGGCAGGCGATGGGTCCGTCGCCGGCCGGCTGCGTGTCGGGGATGCGCTGCTGGGCGGCCTTGCGGATGAAGAGGGCGCAGTAGTGCGACATCTCGGTTGACCAGTCGCCATGATCGCCGGTGGGGTGGACGAGCAGGCTCATGAGGTGGGCCGGGTCATCGCGGCGGAATCGCAGCATCTGCTCGCGGATCATCACCCACTGGGTCTGCCTGCCGTAGGCCGGCCGGATGCCGCCCTCGGGGCCGAACTGCTCGAACTCGCCGTTGATGGCCAGGAACGGCACGCCCGCGAGGCTGAGCTGCGGGTCGGGCCGGTGCTGATGCATGTTGCCGCTCTTGATGTGGATCACACCGATGGTCCGATCGGGCTGCCAGTAGGCGATATTCCTTGCGAAGATGCCCGATACCGAGTGGCCCAGGGCCAGGATGGGCGCCCCGGCTAGCTCGGGATGGCCCGCCTTCTCGGCCAGGGCATCGAGCGCATCCTGGAAACGCTCGGGCGTGTCGGTGCTGTAGTCGAAAAGGGCATCGAGGGCCTCGAAGCGGATGATGGCCAGGCCCTGGTCGGCCGCGGCCATGCGAACCCACGGGTCGCCCAGCAGCCGCGGGCCAAGCGCCGGCGGCTGGCTGACGATCACGCCGCGGACGTGTTCGACATCGGGCGGCAGCCACAGCGAGGCCGGCCGGTCGGGCCGGTCCTGCCCGCGCCGGGGCCGCTGGGGCACCATCACCTCGTGATGCCACTGCCGCTCGCCGATCAGCGCGCGGCGGACGCCGGCCAACTCATCGCGCAGATCCCGGTGCCGCTGCCGGGCCTGCTCCAGGGCCTGGCGTGCCCCGTCGAAGGGCTCGTGCTGCTCGATGGCTTCGGCGATGGCCGCATCGAGCGCCCGCCGCGCTTCGGTCACGGCCTGCCGGGCGGCGACGATGCCATCATCGCGGCCGGTGGCACGGTTGAACTCGTTCCACAGCCGGTCGGCGGCCTGGTAGAGCGGCCGGACCTCGCCGCGGTGCCACCACGCGCGGCGGGCGGCATTACGCTTGCGGTCGATCCGCTCGATCTCGAGCGCCAGGGCGGCCAGTTCGCGCAGTTCCTGCTGCGACTTCCGCGCCAGTCGGGGTTGCGCTGCCTCGATGCGCGCTTCGGCCTGGCTGCGTTTCTCGGCCGCGGCGTGGTAGGTAGCGTCAGGGGCGATCAGGCTCTCGACCTTCCCGTCGCGCTCGGCCTGCGCTGCCCGCAGGCGGTCTTGCAGGTCGGCAAGGTCGGCGGCCTCGATCGCGGCCTCGACCTCGCGCTCGGCCTGCTCGAGGCGCTGCCGGGCGGCCGCGATTTCATCCTGCTCCTGGATGTCCGGCGACCGGCCGAGCAACTCGAGCACGCTGCGCTGGATGTCGAGGTCGGTTTCGGCCTCCTGCAATGCTTCCCACAGGGTGTGGGCCCTGTCGAACCCGTTGCGGGCATCTTCGCCTGCGTAGGATGGATGAGTGAACATGGCCAACGCGATCATCGCACACAGGAGACGGGTTGCAGTCACGGCTGGGTCCTTTCGTTTCAACTCATGGCCATGGCGGTGGAAGCATCGCGGGCCACAACGGCGATTCCCGCCCTGGAGCGATCGCCGCCCATCCGTCGGCCGGCGCCGGCAGCGTCTCCCTTTGGAATCAACGCTGCCGAGACCGGGACGATTGCACCGCTTGAGGGGTCGGTCAAGAGGAAGCGGCGACGGTGCGCTGAGAACGGCGGGTCGGAAGCGCAACGCCGCTTCCAGGTGAGAACCTTCCGTGCCTGGCCTCCGTGACACCTCCCCGCTCAAACCCCGCGGATGCCGTAGACGGCCACCGCGCACCAGGCGTTGCCGATGCGGTCGGTGATGGCGAAGCCGCGGATGGCCGGGGCGGCCACGGGGTAGCCGCGGTCGAGGCAGCGGGTGTGCCAGGCGGCCAGGTCGTGCTCGGCGACTTCCTGCCCGGCGGTGAACAGCACCAGTAGCAGTCCGCCGGTGGTGATGCGGCTGTCGGTCCAGATTTTCTTGACGTCCTCGGTGACGGGTGCGAACAACTCAGCGCTGTAACGCTTGAAGGGGCCGGCTTTCTCGTACTGGGCCACGGTCTTGATCTCCAGCCAGTAGCTCTGCTCGGGGTCGGCCGCGGGCTGGTTGTCGAACAGCGTGCCCTTGATGAGCGGGTCGCGAAGGGGCAGGCCGTGGGGGGCGGGGGTGAGCACCACGTCGCAACGTTTGCCTTCGCTTCGCCGCGGCCGGGCCTGGTCGTCGGGATAGCGCTGCTCGGGCCACACGCCCCAGCCCCGGCCGCGCAGCGCCTCGTGGACCAGCGGGTGCAGGCCCAACTCATCCAGCGCATCGAAGCCGTAGACGGCCTGCTCGAGGTCGTCTTCGCGGGCGCGCTCGGCCAGGCCGTCGGCCACTGCATCGGCAATGTCGGCCGCGGACCATCGCATCATCGGTTCAAGTCGCCCCCGGAAGGCCCCCGGAAGGCCCCCGGAAGGCCCCGGGAAGGCCCCGGGAAGGCCCCCCGGAAAGCTGCCTCCGGGAACACGCCACCGGGGCATCCGCCGCGCCCTGGCTCGGGTCCCGCGCCTCGGCCCCTCTGGCCGCGGCGGCGGGCGGGCGGATCATCCCCAAGCTTACCAGTCGAACAGCTCGCCGGTGATGGCCTCGACCAGGTCCTTGATGGTCACAATGCCGATGGGCCGGCCGCGCTCGTGTACGATGGCCATGTGGATGCGGTTTCGCTGGAGCTTTCGCAGCGCGGTGCGAACGGGTACGGTCCGGCCGAAGCGCTCCGGGTCGCGGATGAACAGGCTCAGCGGCGGGGGGGGCTGACGATCGGCCAG
>PUMS01000296.1 GCA_003551485.1 Phycisphaeraceae bacterium
CCTTGAGCTTGCGTCGCAGTTCGGCGTACTTGTTCACCGTACGGGCGATGCGCTGGTTGCGGTTGATCGTCGACTTGGTTGCCATCGGCCAGTGTCCTCCGCCGCGCCGGCGGCGATCGGGGCAGGGTTGCGGGGGTCGGTGGGTCGGGGGCGGGTTTGGGGGGGGCGTTGCGGGGGGTATTCCGGGGGTCAGCCGGCGGCGGCGGCGGCCGGGGCGCCGCTGAAGGGCATGCCCAGCTCGCGCAGCACGAGGCGAGACTTTTGCGGGTCACTGTTTCGCATCACCAGGGTGATGTTCATGCCGTGGATGAACTCGGTGTGGGCCATGTCCACCTCGGGGAACACCCCCTGCTCGCTCAGGCCCAGCGAGTAGCTGCCCTGGGCGTCGAAGCTGTCGGGGTTGAGCCCGCGGAAGTCCTTGATCCGCGGGATGGCCAGGGTGATCAGCCGGTCGAGGAACTCCCACATCCGCTGGCCACGCAGCGTCACCATGCAGCCGACCTCGTAGCCGGCGCGGACCTTGAAGTTGCTCACGCTCTTGCGGGCTTTGGTCATCACCGGCTTCTGCCCGGCGATGGTGGCCAGGTCGCGCAGGACGGTTTCCCGTGCCTTGGCGTTGATCTTGGTGCCCTCGAGGGAGCGGCCAAGGCCCACGCTGATGATGATCTTTTCCAAACGCGGCATGGCCATGGGGTTGTCCAGGCCGAACTGCTGCTGGAGCCGGGGCTTGACCTGCTCATGGAACCGTTGTTTCATTCGGGTGGTCATCACGGTGATTCCTTAGTTCCTGGCCCGGTTCATTCCTGCTCGACGGGCTGGCGCAGCGTGCCCAGTTGCTCACCGCCCCGCACCGCGATGCGCACCTTCGAGCCATCGGGCCTGGAGACGAAGCGTACGCGGGTGGGCCGGCCATTGGCCACCGGCGAGACGTTGGACAGGTCGATGGGCAGTTCCTTGTTGATCAACCCGCCCTGGGGGTGGCGCTGGCTGGGGCGCACGTGCTTTCTGCAGAGGTTGATCTTCTGAACCACCACCTTGCCGGCCTTGGGGTCCACGCGCAGGACGGTGCCCTGCTGGCCGCGGAACCGGCCGCTGGTGACGATCACCATATCGCCTTTTTTCACGTGCTGGGGCATGGCTGGGTTACTCGCTGCTGGCTGCGTTGGCCGCCGGTTTCATACCACCTCGGCGGCGAGGGACACGATGCGGGTGTACTGCTTCTCGCGCAGCTCGCGGGCGATGGCCCCGAAGATGCGCGTGCCGCGGGGGTTGCCGTCGTCGTCGATCAGCACCACCGCGTTGCGGTCGAAGCGGACGTAGCTGCCGTCGGTGCGGCGGACGGGGTAGCGGGTTCGCACCACCACCGCCTTGCAGACCGTGCCGGTCTTCATGTCGCCGCCGGGCAGCGCCTTCTTGATGCTGCACACGACGCGGTCACCGACGCTGGCGGTGGGCCGGGTCGAGCGGCCGCGGGCGGTCTTGGCGCCCAGGACGCGGATGATGTAGGCGACCTTGGCGCCGGTGTTGTCGGCCACGTCGACTCTGGATTCAACCTGGATCATCGCTGTGAAACTCCCTGGCGGGCCGCAGCGCCGCTCACTGGTTCTGCGGCGCCCTGGCGACGATGCGCACCAGCCGCCAGCTCTTGGTCTTGCTCAGTGGCCGGCAGTTGACGATCTCGACGCGGTCGCCGAGCCGGCTTTCGTTGTTCTCATCGTGGACCTGGAAGCGGGTGGCCCGCTTCACGTACTTGCCGTACTTGGCGTGCTCGCGCAGGTACTCGACGGCGACGGTGCGGGTCTTGTCCCGCCTGTCGCTGACCACCACACCGGTGCGGAGGCCGGCGAGGGGGCGTCGTGGCGCTTGGGGGGTCTGGGTCATGGGCGGGGCACTCGCTTAATCAGGTCTGGGCCTGTTGGGGGGTCGGGCTGGAACCGCTGCCCGCGGCGGCACCGGGGGCCGCCGACACCCGGGCGCCGCCGGCGGCGGCGGCGCGGGCGCTGCGCTCGGTGAGGAGGCGGGCGATGTCGCGGCGGAGGTTGGTGAACTGTCGCGGGTTCTCGATCTTCTCGGTCACCGCCTGGCAGCGCAGCTCGAAGATGCGCTTGCGGATGCGCTGCTCTTCGGCGATCAGTTCCTCGTCGCTGAGGTTTCGGATTTCCTGCGGTTTCATGACAACTCCATGTTCCGGGGCGGAGGCCGCCGGGGCGGCTCACACGTGGCGCCGCTCGACGAAGCGGCAGCGGAACGGCATCTTGTGGGCAACGCGGACGAAGGCCTGCACCGCCACCTCGCGGGGGATGCCGGTCAGCTCATAGAGCACCATGCCCGGCTTGATGCAGGCCGCCCAGTACTCGGGCTCGGCCTTGCCTTTGCCCATCCGCGTCTCCAGCGGCTTCTTGCTGATGGGCTTGTCGGGGAAGGCCCGCACGAACAGCTTGCCCTCGCGGGCGACGAACTGGCGTGCGGCGACGCGGCCGGCCTCGATCTGCCGGGCGGTCATCCAGCCGCCCTCCAGCGCCTGGAGGCCGTACTCGCCGAAGGCCACGAAATTGCCCCGCTGGGCGTTGCCGCGGATGCGGCCGCGCTGCTGCTTGCGGAACTTGACTCGCTTGGGCATCAGAGGCATGGCTTGACTCGCTTAATCCTGTGTCTGGTCGGTCCCGGCTCAGCGGCGGCCGCGCGCCCGGGCGCGGGCGCCGGCGGCGCGGCTCTCGTAGTCCTGCTCGGTCTTGTCGCTGTACATCCCCTTGTAGATCCACACCTTCACCCCGATGACCCCGTAGGTGGTGCGGCTCTCGGCGAAGCCGTAGTCGACGTGTGCCTGGAGCGTCTGAAGGGGAATGGCGCCCAGCCGCGTGGTCTCGGTGCGGCCCATCTCCGCCCCGCCGAGGCGTCCGCCGAGGTGGATCTTCACCCCACGGGCGCCGGCGTTCATCGCCGCCTCGGCCTTCATCTTCAGCACGCGCCGAAAGCCCGCCCGCTTCTGGAGCTGCTCGGCGATCGACTCGGCGATGAGCTGGGCGTCGATGTCGGGGTTGTGCACCTCGACGCAGGTGATCACCACGTTGCGGCCGGTCAGCTCCTGAAGGTGGGCGGTCAGCTCCTCGATGTTGGCCCCCTTGGGGCCGATGACCAGACCCGGCCGGGCGGTGCGGATGATGATCTTCAGCTCCTCGCGCGTCCGCTCGATGTGGATATCGCTGACCGCGGCGAACGGCGGGCGGCGGTTGAGCCGCCTGTCCAGTTCCCTGCGGATCAGGGCATCCTCGACCAGCAGCTCACCGTAGAGCGCCTTGGGCGCGTACCAGCGCGATTTGTGCGCCTCGGTGATGCCGACGCGGAAGCCGAATGGATGTACCTTCTGTCCCATGTTCGTGCACTCGTTGGCCCGGCCGGCTCAGGGGCCGGGCCGGCGGTTTGGGTTCTCAGTCCTCGGGCTCATCGACGGCCACGGTGATGTGGCTGGTCCGCTTGAGGATCGGGTGGGCCCGCCCGCGGTCCTTGGGGCGGAAACGCTTGATCGTGGGGCCGCTGTCGACCCGGGCATCGCTGACCACCAGCCGGCGGAGGTTCACCTGCTCGCTCTGATCGGCGTTGGCCCGCGCCGCCAGCAAAGCGGTCTTGAGAAACACCGCCGCGCGCTGCTTGCTCAGCGTCAGCACGGCCAGGGCCTCATCGACGCTCTTGCCGCGGATCAGGTTCACCACCGGCCTCACTTTCGTGGGGCTGATGCGGGCCATGCGGTGGACGTTGGTGAATGCCATGATGCAACTCCGTTGGGCTTCAAACCCGGCGGCTTACAGGTGGCCGCGGGCGCGCTGCGCCTTGCTGCCGACGGTGTGGCCGCGGAACATCCGCGTCGGGCTGAACTCACCGAGCTTGTGCCCGACCATGTCCTCGGTGACGAACACCGACTGGAATATCTTGCCGTTGTGGACCATGAACGTGTGGCCGACAAACTCCGGCACGATCACGCACCGGCGCGCCCAGGTCTTGATGGGTTCGCGGCGGTTCTGCTGGTTGAGCATCTCGACCTTGCGGTAGAGCTTCTCATCCACGAATGGGCCTTTTTTCATCGATCGGGGCATCTTGCACCTCGTGGTCTGGCAAGTCCCGCGCTCACAGCACGAGCTGGCCGTAACGCTTGCTGCGGCGGCGGCGGATGATGAGGCTGTCGGAGGGCAGCCCGCGCTTGCGCGTCCGCCCGCCCTTGGCCGGCACGCCCGTACGGGAGGCCGGGGGACGGTTGTGCTTGCTCTTGGCATCGCCACCGCCAAGGGGGTGGTCGTGGTGGTTCTTGGCCATGCCGCGGGTGTGCGGGCGCCGGCCCATCAGCCGGGCGCGGCCGGCCTTGCCGAGCTTGACCAGCGAGTGGTCGGTGTTGCCCACCTGCCCGATCGTCGCCCGGCACCGCAGCGACACCTGCCGGATTTCACCCGAGGGCATCACCAGCGTCGCCCGCCCGCCTTCCTTGTTGGTCAGCCTCGCATAGGTCCCCGCCGAGCGGCACAGCGCCCCGCCCCTGCCGGGCACCAGTTCGATGTTGTGCACGCTCAGACCCGCGGGGATGTTGGCCAGGGGCATGGCGTTGCCCGCCGCCGGCTCGCCGGCGCCGCTGGTCGAGCTGACGGTCATCCCGTCGGTCAGCGACACCGGGGCGAGGATGTAGCGGCGCTCGCCGTCCTCGTATTCGATCAGTGCGATGTTGCAGGTGCGGTTGGGGTCGTATTCGATGCCGATGACGCGTCCGGGGACATCGTACTTGTTGCGCTTGAAGTCGATGAGGCGGTAGCGCCGCTTGGCCCCCCCGCCGCGCGAGGGCACGGTGATCTTGCCCTGGTGGTTGCGGCCGCCCTTGCCGGGCTTGGGGCGCAGCAGCGCCTTCTCCGGCTTCTGTTTGGTCACCTCGCTGTGGAGGTTGACCGAGGCATTGCGCCGGCCGGGGCTGGTCTTCTTGTAGATTCGGATGGCCATGTTCGGCTCTCCTCATGCCCGTCCGCGGGGGCGGGCGGATGATTCCTAGAACACTTCAATGCGGTCGTCACCGTGCAGGTACACCATGGCGCGCTTCCAGGGCGCCGTTCGCACGTGACCGTGGCGGGTGCGGCGAAGCCGGCCCTTGCGGATCTGCGTGGCCACCTTCTCGACGCGCACGCCGTAGAGTTCCTCGACGGCCCGCTTGATGTCGGGCTTGCGCGCCCGCATGTCCACCAGGAAGGCGTAGCGGTTGTGCGTCTCGGACTCTTCGGTGTTCTTCTCGGTGACCAGCGGTCGTTTGACGATCTCGATGGCGTGCATCAGGACACCTCCCCGCCCGCAGCCGCGGCGGGCGCGGTCTCACCGGCCTGCTGACGGCAGCGATCGAGATAGCGCTCGAAGGCGGCCCTGTCGGCCAGCAGGAAGCGGTGGTTGAGCATGTTGAAGACGTTGAGCTGATCGATGCGGATGACCGTGGCATCGTCGACGTTGCGCGCCGACAGCGCGGCGTGGTCCCGGGTATCTTCCAGTGCGATCAGGCAGGTGCGGTCGACGTCAAGGGCCTTGAGCAGGGCGGCGAAGCGGCGGGTGCTGGGCCTGTCGAAGCTCAGGCCGTCGATGAGCTTGACCTCATCGTCCACGAGCTTGGCCAGCAGGGCGTTGCGGCATGCCAGGCGGCGCATCTTCACCGGCATGTCCTGGCGGAAGCTCCGCGGATGCTTGGCAAACGCCACGCCGCCGCCGCGCATGATGTTGGTCCGGATCGCCCCGCGGCGGGCGTTGCCCGTGCCCTTCTGGCGATAGAGCTTCCTGGTCGAGCCCTCGACCTTGCCGCGGCTTCGCGTGGCGGCGGTGCCCAGCCGGCGGTTGCCGTGGTAGCGCACGTAGGCCTGCTTGAGCAGGAGGGGGCGGATTTCGCCGCCGAGCAACTGCTCATCGACAGCGGTGGTGGCGACCTGCTGCCCTTCCATGTTGTAGACAGGGATTTCGATCATCGTTTGCACCTGCGGCTTTCCTTTGGGAAAGCGGTCTCATCGCCGCGCCCGGCCCGAGGTGTCGGGACCGGCGGCGCGACTCGGCTCGCATCGGTCTGTCGCGGCATCGCAGTATCCGTGGCCGGGGCCGGGCCGCCGCGGTCCGGGCGGCGGCCTCCCCGTGGACTTACGATGCCTTGGCGGCAATGGCGGCCTTGGTCTTATACAGTCGTGTGGCCTCCCGAATCATCACCAGCCCCTGGCCGGGGCCGGGGATGGGGCCCTTGACCAGAAGCAGATTCCTGTCCTTGTCGATGCCGACGACCTCGAGGCTCCGCACCGTCACACGTTGCTGGCCCATGCGGCCGGCCATGCGGATGCCCTTCTTGGGCTTGCCCCCGCCGCGGTCGGTCGACCGGCCGGCGATCGAGCCGGGCATGCGGTGCCTTCGCTCGGTACCGTGGCTGGCGCCCATCCCCTTGAAGCCCCACCGCCGCATCACGCCGGCCGTGCCCTTGCCCTTGCTGGTGGCGGTCACGTCGACGAACTTCACGTCAGCGAAGCGCTCGACGGTAAGGGCCTGGCCGGGCTCGAAGCCTTCCAGATCGGATTCAGCGACCCGGAACTCGCGGTGATGGCGCTTGGGGCTGACCCCGGCCTTCACGTCGTGGCCGATCAGGGGGATCGTCGTGTTGCGGGCCTTGACGTCCTCGAAGGCGATCTGCACCGCCGAGTAGCCGTCGGGCCCATCGGCGCTCTTGATCTGGCTGACGTAGCAGGGCCCGGCCTCGATGATGGTCACGGGGATATTCCGCCCCTGCTCATCGTAGAGACGCGTCATGCCGATTTTTCGGCCGATCAGTGCGGCGGCCATGGTGTCATCTCCGGGGGTGCCTGGCCCGCCCGCATCCGGCGGCCCCATCCTGGGCGTCGGAGGCGTCGGGCTGCCGATCGTGGCCCGCGGGCCAGAGGATCAGCCCCTGTTTGATGGCTGAGGTCTGCCCCCGCCGCGTGGCGGGGGCGTTTCTTGCGTTTTCCAACCCGGCCGGGCCACCCGGCGGCGGCTGGGGCGGTTGGCCCCGGTTGCCGTAGCCTTCCGCTCCCGCGGGGCCGGGGGCAAGCGGGCTTCCGGGCTTCCGGGGGGGGTCAGGCCTTGATTTTGACGAACACGCCGGCGGGGACGACCAGCCGGTTGAGCGCTTCGACGGTTCGGGCGTTGGGCTCGAAGATGTCGATGATGCGCTTGTGTGTCCGAATCTCGAACTGCTCGCGGGACTTCTTGTCGATGTGCGGCCCACGCAGCACGGTGTAGCGCTCGATCCGCGTCGGCAGTGGCACGGGCCCGGCCACGCGGGCGTTGGTCCGCTTGGCGTGATCGACGATCTCACGGGCGGAAAAGTCCAGCGCCTGGTGGTCGTAGGCTTCCATCCGAATGCGAATCCTGTCGGCCGGCATCAACGGTTCCCTTGGCGGTTCGTGTCCAATCCCCAGCCTCGCGGCCGAGGGGAGCCGAGTAGTGTAGCGAGCCGCCGCGGCATGTCAACACCCCCCTTCCTTCAATCGCTCCCCCCCGCCGGGCGACGGCAGGCAGGGCGGGCCAGGTGCAGCGGACCCTCCGCAGTTGGCCGAGGGCCACAGGAGGCTTGGCCACCAGTGCCCAGCACCCGCGTCGAGGTCGTTGAGGGCGCCGTCGCCGCGCCGTCTCAAAGGACACGCGGTGCTGGCAAGGCTGCTGCTTTGACCCCACCCCCGCATTCCACTCCTACGCACCGCCCCACCCCGGCTCGCTCCCGATGGCGGCGGGAGTCGGATCTCCGCAGCGGTGGGGTTGAAATACCGTCACGGGCAAGGCTGTTTGCAAAGCCGTGGGGGCGGTTCTATGCTCTGGCCCCAATGGTCGGAGGGCCCGCTGCGCACGCTCGCCTGGCTTTCCATCGCGACTTCATCCCGCACCGCCATTCCCGCAGCCGAGCATGGGTCACGTATCCAGCTTTTCCCTGTATGCCGCAAGCGTTCTCGGCGCCGTCGCGCTGCTGATGATGATGCCGCGCCCCGGCGGCGCGGCCCTGAAGCGGGCCGGCGCGGTGCTCGGGGCGGCCACGCTGGGCGGGTTGTGGCTGTGGATGAGCCGGCACCTGCCGGACCTGGGCGAGAACGCCACGCCCTTTGCCTATTACTACGTCTTCAGCGCCATCGCCATCCTCGGCGGGGTGCGGGTGATCACGCACACGCGGCCGGTGTATTCGGCCCTGTGGTTCGTCATGGTGGTGATGGCCTCGGCGGGGATGCTGCTGATCCTCGCGGCCGAGTTCATCGCCTTCGCATTGCTGATCATCTACGGCGGGGCGATCCTGGTGAC
>PUMS01000354.1 GCA_003551485.1 Phycisphaeraceae bacterium
CCCCCCGGAAGACCCCGCGCAGCCCCCGGAAGGCCCCGCAAGGCCCCGGACCCCGCAAGGCCCCAAGCCAGAGTCACGGAACCACCGCCGCGAGGCGGGGCCGCAGGGGCCGTCTTCAAGGCCAACACACGCTCAGGCAATCCGCGGACGCCCCCGACCGACGGGGCGGGCCGCGTTGGGAACGTGACCCGACATGACCAAACTCGACCAGGACAATCCCGACATCGGCACCGCACCGCCGCCGGTCGCCACCAATGGCACCGACGGCCTCACCCGCCGGCTGATCATCATCACCATCGCCTTCGTGGCGGCCCTGGCCACCTATCTGCTGCTGCCACCGGACGTCAACGAACTGGCGCGCCGGACCGCGGCGATCTTCATCATCGCCGCCATCTTCTGGGCCACCGAGGTGCTGCCGCTTTATGCCACTTCACTGCTGGTCATCGGCCTGCTGGTGCTGGCACTGGCCAAGATCGGAGGGCTGGCCGATGTGCTGCCCGCCGTGGCCGAGATGCCCGAGGAGGCGATCAACTATTCGCAGTTCCTCCAGACCTTCGGCTCGCCCATCATCATCCTGTTCATGGGCGGGTTCCTGCTGTCGGCGGCAATGAGCAAGCACGGCATCGACCGCACCCTGGCGGCGCGGTTCCTCCAGCCGCTGACCCGCTCGCCGCTGCGGCTGGTCTTCGGCGTGCTGATCATGACCGCCTTCTTTTCGATGTGGATGAGCAACACTGCCACTGCGGCGATGATGCTGGCCATCATCGCCCCCATCCTCCGCTCGCTGCCGGAGAAGGACCGCTTCCACCGCGGGCTGATCCTGGCCGTGCCGCTGGGGGCGAATATCGGCGGCATCGGCACGCCCATCGGCACGCCGCCCAACGCCATCGCCTTCGGCGCGCTCAACCGGCCGGACACGGGCTACGAGGTCACGTTCCTGGGCTGGATGGTCATGGCCGTGCCGCTGGCGATACTGCTGCTGACGTTCGTGGGCTTTCTGCTGTATTTCATCTACCGGCCGCGCACCAAGCTGCGGCTCAAGCCGGTCGAGCCGCCGAAGAAGATCACCCGCCAGGGCCGGCTGACACTGGCGGTGCTCATCGCCGCGATCCTGCTGTGGCTGACCGGCGAGTGGACGGGCCTGCCCGCGGCGGGTGTGGCGCTGCTGGCGGCGGTGGCATTGACGGTGTTCGGGGCCCTCGGCCGCAAGGACCTGGACACGCTGGACTGGAACATCCTGGTGCTGATGTGGGGTGGGCTGGCGCTGGGTCAGGCCATCGGGCTCAGCGGCCTGAGCGACCTGGTCGAGGAAATCGACTTTGCCGGCCTGCCCGGCGGGGCGATGGGCGTGGCGGTGGTGATCGTGGCCCTGAGCGTGGGCATGTCCACGTTCATGAGCAACACCGCCACCGCGGCGCTGCTGGTGCCGATCGTGCTGGCGATGTCGGTCGCCGGGCCGATCACGCAGGGCGAGTTGGCGGTGCTGACGGCGCTGGCCTGCTCGTTCGCCATGGCCCTGCCGGTGTCGACCCCGCCCAATGCCATCGCCTTCGCCACCGGCAAGCTGCCGGCACAGTCGCTGCTTCGCGTGGGCGGCGCGGTGTGCATCGTGTCGGTGATCGTGCTGCTGCTGGGCTTCCGCATCATGATCCCGGCCACGCTGGACCTCGGCCCCGGCAGAGAAGCCGCCCCCGATCCCGATGAAAACGGCGACACCGCGGTGCTGGTGGTCCCGGATGACCCCGCCGCCGTCGACGCCGCCATGCCGCAGCGCGTAGGGTGGGTAGAGCGAGGTCTGCCGAGCGAAACCCACCACCCCCCGGTGCGACCACAGCTTGCCCCCCGCTCCCCACAACCCCGCCACGCATCGCAGGGGGATGGCTCAATCCCTGCTCCCCCCTACCTGATCCTGTAGAAGACCCCGGCGCTTTTCGCCGTCGCCACGGTTTATTGGTGGGTTTCGCTCGCAAAGCCTCGCTCTACCCACCCTACGGGCTACTCCCCTCCGGAGGGATTTTCAGGGCGGGGTATCAGCAACTCCCGGACGGACAATAGCCGCAGTAGGAGCCTGCTGGGCAAGGCCGCAGCGCATCGCCTACAGCTTCGGCTGGCGGATCTTCTTGACGCTGCCTTCGGCGGCGGCTTCCATGGCGGTGAGGATCACGTCCAGGCAGCGGTAGCCCTCGGCCCCATCGATCGCCGGCTTCCGCTTCCTGCGGATGGACTCGGTGAAGCTGTCGATCACGCCGCTGGCCACCTGCTTGACGTTCGAAGCCATCTCGCCCACCTGGTGCAGTTCGCGCTCGCCGTTGGCGTAGTCGACGATCACACCGTAGGTCGGGTCGGTGCCGATCGAGAGCACGCCGCCGGTGCAGTAGACGACGGTGAAGTTCTCTTCGCCGCCGTAGTTGGTCCAGCTCACCTCGATGCTGCCCAGGATGCCGCCGCTGGTGCGCAGCGAGAGCACGGCGTTGTCATCCAGCGGGATCAGTTTGCCGCGGCTGTCGCGCTTGTCCAGCGTGGTGATCCGGCCGCCGACCTCAACGAACTCCTCGTTGAGCAGCCATCGCATCAGGTCGGCCTTGTGGACGCCCAGGTCGCCGGTGGCGCCCATGAAGGCGGCGTTCTTCTTGAAAAACCAGCTCTTTGCCCCATCCACGCTCCAACCGTCGGGCCCGCCGTGCTTGAAGGTGGTGCGGAAGCTGATGACCTTGCCCAGCCGGCCGCTGTCGAGGATCTCGCGGGCACGCACGTGCGGCGGCATGAGGCGCTGGTTGAGGCCGATCATCAGGTGGCGGTTGGCCTTCTTCGCCGCGGTGATCATCCGGCGCGCATCCTGCCGCGCGGTCGCCATGGGCTTTTCGCACAGCACGTGCAGGCCGGCCTTGAGCGCATCGATGCTCATCTGCGCGTGCAGGGCGTTGGGGCCGCAGACGACCACCGCATCGAGCTGAGCCTGCTTGAGCATCTTCTTGTAATCGGTGTAGGCCTCCGCGCCGTACTGCTGGGCCAGGGTCTTGACGCGGTCGGCCACCGGGTCGGCCAGGGCGGCGACGGTGGACTCGGGGTTGGCCGCGGCCTCGGGCATGTGCCGACGCTGGGCAATGGCGCCGCAGCCGATGATTCCATAACGCACGGACATGGTGGGGGCTCCAGTGGGAACGGGGCGCGGGTCGGCGCGCCGGTGGGATTACTTGATCTGATCGAGGCTGACCGGGCAGCGGTTCTTCGCCGACTCGACCACCGCCGCGAGCACGCGCTGGGTCTGGTAGGCATCCTCGAAGTCCGGCAGCGGCGCCACCGGCTGCTCACCGCCCAGCGCGCGGCAGATGTCAGCCGCCTGGTTGATGAAGCCGTGCTCGTAGCCGATGGTGTGGGCGGTAGGCCACCAGGCCTCGGCGTAGGGGTGGCCGGCACCGGCGTTGGAGACGTTGATCGTCGTCCAGCCCTGCACCGCGGGCTCGATCGTGGCATCGTACCACTGAAGCTCGGCCATCCGCTCGAAGTCGAAGCGGACGGCGCCCTTCTCACCGTGGACCTCGATGCGGTTGCCGTTCTTGTCGCCGGTTGACAGCCGCGTGGCCTCGAAGCTGGCCACCGCACCGCCGCTGAAGCGGGCCAGAAAGAGCGAGGAATCATCGACGGTGCTCGGGGCGGTCTGTTCCGCCGTGGCCGCGCCGCTGCCGGAAATCTCGCCGCCGGCGCTGCCGGCGATGACCTTTCGCTCCTTGATGAAGGTCTCCATCACCGCGCCGCTGACCTCGGTGATCTCCTCGCCGGTGACGAAGCGTGCGGCGTCGATGCTGTGGGCGCACAGGTCGCCCAGCGAGCCCGAGCCGGCCACATCGCCCTGGAAGCGCCACAGCAGCGGCACATCCGGCCCGGCCCAGTCCTGAAGGTAGAAGCCGCGGACGTGGTAGATGCGGCCCAGCTTCCCCTGCTTCACGAGCTGATGCGCCAGGGTCAGGGCCGGGCAGCGGCGGTAGTTGTACCAGACGAAGGTCTTCTGCCCGCTCGCCTTCTTCGCCGCGGCGACCATCTCGCGGGCGCTGTCGAGCGTGTCGGCCAGCGGCTTCTCGCAGGCCACGTGCCTGCCGGCCTCGAGCGCGGCGATGGCCATCTCGCGGTGCATGTGGTTGGGCACGCCGATATCGACAAGGTCGATGGCTTCATCGGCCACCACCTTCTTCCAGTCATCGCTGGCGTTGATCCAGCCCCATCGCTTGGCGAAGCGCTCGACCTCTTCGCGATTTCGCGCGGCGATGGTGTGCATCACCGGCTCGACGGGCAGGTCGAAGAACCGCGGCGCCTTGAGGTAGGCATTGGAGTGGGCCCGGCCCATGAACTTCGAGCCGATCAGGGCGACGTTGATCTGTTTCTGCTCAGCCATGGTCACCTCCTGGCAATCCTCGCCGCGCGGCGGAACCACCCCGCCGCGCTGCGACCGTGACGTACCCCAGACTACCAACGCCGCCGAAACGGTTCAATCAATGCCCTGAGCTGTGTGCCGAGCCCGCAACGGCCCGGCCGCATCACGCGCCGGGCCGGCGGAGGCCGGTGACACGGCGGTGGGCGGAAAACGCGTGGTCCTCTCGGTAATGGCGGTATGGCCGGGCACCTATCCGCCACGCTCCGGGCTCTGTTCGACTTGGCGCAGCAGCGCCTCGAAGGCGCGCTGCACGTGGAAGAACATCGTCCGTGCCGCCTGGCCGCGGTGGCTGATGGCATTCTTCTCCGGGGGGGGCAGTTGGGCCGTGGTCAGGCCGCGGCCGGGCAGAAGAAACAGCGGGTCGTAGCCGAAGCCGTGCGAGCCGCGGCCGCGCGGGCGATCGGCCGGCGGGCAGGCATCGAACCAGGGATCGCCCGGCCCGAGGATGCGACCCTCGACCGTCCCACGCACCAGGTGAACCGTCCGCACCGGCGGCCCCGCCGACACCAGCGCCATGGCGCAGACGAACCGCGCCGCCCGCTGCGCAGCCGGGGTCTGGCCCAGCCGCGACAACAGCCGCGTGTTGTTGGCCAGGTCCACCTGCGCCCGCGGTCCAGAAAAGCCCGCATACCGGGCGCTGCGGACGCCCGGCTCGCCACCGAGGACATCGACCTCGAGACCGCTGTCATCGGCCAGGCACCACAGGCCGGTCACCCGGGCCCAGTAGCGGGCCTTCAACTCGGCGTTCTGCTCGAAGGTGGCGCCGGTCTCCGCCGGCTCGGGCACATCGGGGGCGACACTGTCCAGGCCTACCAGTTCAAAACCCGGCACATCGCCGCCTTCGCGGGCCCGCGTGGCGAAGATGGCGCGGATTTCCTCGACCTTGTGCGGATTGCCGGTGGCGATCAGCAGCCGCATGGGCGTGGTGTGCGGGGCTTGCGGGTCCATACGATCATTCCTGTGCGCGGTCCGGTGGACCGATTTGTGCACGACACAGCGCTTTGTGGGCCTTGACGGGCCGGGACTTGCGCGGGATTCCAAGGAGCCTCCGGGGCTTCCGGGGCCTTCCGGGGCCTTCCGGGGCCTTCCGGGGTGGGGGGCTCAGAAGAAGCGTATTGGACTTTCGGGGACTTTGCCACGGCAGGCAGTGGCCCGCATGGCGGATACAATGGCGCACATGAGCATGGATGCCACCGCCCAATTGGCAGACGTTCACGAATCGGTTCAGCCCATCGCGCTCGAGGGTCGCCGCGTCCATCTGGTCGGCATCGGTGGCACGGGCATGTGCGGCCTGGCACAGATCATCGCCCACCGCGGCGCGATCTGCACCGGCAGCGACCACAGCGATGGCCCCACACTCGATCCGCTGCGCTGCGCGGGCATCGCCGTGCAGGTCGAGCAGACCGCCGCGACCGTACCCCGGCAGTGCGACCTGATGGTCATCAGCGCTGCGATCCAACCGGACCACCCGGAAGTGATCGAGGCCCACCGCCGCGGCATCCCCGTCTTCAAGTACGCCCAGATGCTCGGCCGGCTCATGCTCGGCCATACCGGCATCGCCGTGGCCGGCACGCATGGCAAGAGCTCGACCACGAGCATGCTCGCCCACGTGCTGATCCAGTGCGGGCTCGACCCATCGGTCATCGTCGGTGCTCATTGCCCCCAGATCGGCGGCGGCTGGCGCAGCGGTGGGAACCGGGGAGGGGGGGAGCAGCGCCAGGGGGGGCTGCTGGTGGCCGAGGCCTGCGAGTACGACCGTTCCTTCCACCACCTGCATCCGCAAGATGCCATCATCCTCAACGTCGAGGCCGACCACCTCGACCTCTATCGCGGCCTCGATGAGATCGTCGAGGCCTTCACCACGTTCGCCGCCCTGCTGCCCCCCGATGGCCTGCTGCTGATCCAGCACGAATGCGCCAACCGGCTTCAGATCACCGGCAACCTGCGCTGCCAGGTGCGCACCATCGGCTTCGCCCCGCAGGCCGACTGGCGCATCGAACTGAAGATGGATGCCAACGGCCGCGGCCACACGCAACTGCACCGCAACGGCGACCGGGTGGCGCGGTGGGCCTGCCCGCTGCCGGGCGAACACATGGCCTACAACGCCGCCGCCGCCGCGGTGATGGCCCACCGCCACGGCGCAGCGTGGGAAGACATCGGCCGGGCGCTGGAGACCTTCGACGGCCTCGACCGGCGGATGCAGCGCCTCGGCCAGTGCCGGGTCGGCTCACCGGACGAGGCGCCCATCACCGTGGTCGACGACTACGGCCACCACCCCACGGAAGTGGACACGACGCTGCGTGCGCTGCGCCGCTTCTGGCGGCCGGGCCGGCTGATCTGCGTGTTTCAGCCCCATCAGCACAGCCGCACCCGCTTCCTGATGGACCAGTTTGCCGCAAGCTTCTCCGCCGCCGACATCGTCATCATCCCGCGCATCTATTTCGTGCGCGACAGCGAGCAGGAGCGCCAGGCCGTCACCGCCGGCGACCTGGTCGACCGCCTGCGCCAGCGCGGCGTGATGGCCATGCACCTCTACCCCTTCGATGCCATCGTGGAACAACTCCAGGTCATCGCCCGACCCGGCGACCTGCTGGTGACCATGGGCGCCGGCGATGTATGGAAAGTGGCCCACGCCTTCCTGCAAGCCGCCAAGACCGCCTCGCCCCTGAAAAGCTGAGCCCCCGCCGCACCCGTCAAGCACCGCGACCAGCAGACACACGCACAAAGCGCACAGCCAGAACCCACACACCCTGCTTGACACCGCCCCCGACCAATGCGACCATTCCTAAAATCCAGTGTGTCCGCCCCCACGGCGGTCCCGGGAGAGGTGACCGAGTGGCCGAAGGTACCGCATTGCTAATGCGGCGTAGGGTTATCCACCCTACCGTGGGTTCGAATCCCACCCTCTCCGCTTCGCCGGACCGGCTCTTGTAAGTGTCTGAAAATGCGCAACTTACAAGAGCCGATTTTCTTGGCACACCCGACTGTGCCAAAACTGTGCCAAATTCTCCTGCTCAACGGCCCTCGGCTTCGGGGCAGGCGGCGTCCCGTCGCGGCCGCGCCGGCGGCGAGGGTTGTCCGCAACTTCATCAGCTTGCGGTCTGCAGGGGATGGCCATGTCGGCCGTGGCCCTGCGGGGGCAGGATGCCATCGTGAGGCTTGAACTGATGAACCAGGGCACGCCGCATGGTGCATCGGCAGAGCCGCACGGGCGGGTAACCGCGGGTCCACCAGTCGGGGCCGGTGTCGGGCGGGGGTGAGGGCGGGGTCGGAGGGGGGCTGTCCATCTGCGCTTGGCCGGCCACTCTGCCGAGGGCAGACGAAGGGCAAGCACCCGCGGCCAGCCGGAAACACGCGCCATGCACCTGCGGCGCGCTGAGACTGTGGCAAATGAGGCCGCGATAGGGTATGGTCGGCTTCATTGCAGGAGAACACCCACCATGGCCGATGCCAGCGACCCGCTCCTGACACCCGGCAACCGCATCACGGTCATTCAGCAGACGCCGCGCCAGGGCGGGGTCTGGACCAGCCGCACCACGGGTACCGTGGTACACAGCGGCCAGGCCCGGACCACCTGGCCGTTCGCCCATGCCCGCCACGACCGGCTGTGGCTGGACCGGCTGTGGCTGAGACTGGATGATGGCGAGATCGTCGTACTCAACCTTGACCAGTACGCCCGCATCGAATCCGCCCCCGCCCCCGGAAGTGACACCCCCGGTAGTGACACCCCTGGAGGTGGTATCCCCGTGGGTGCCGCCCCGGGAAGTGCCGGCCCCGGAAGTGGCGGCCCCGCAGGCCCCGAGGCCGATGCAGGTGCATCCTCCGAAGCCGCAACACCCGCTTCAGGGGGCAGCGCTCCACCCGTGGACGGCGG
>PUMS01000276.1 GCA_003551485.1 Phycisphaeraceae bacterium
AGCACCGCCAGCAGCAGGTTTCGCAACTCCCGGCGGCCGCCGCCCAGGGCGCCGGCATCGGCCACCTCACCATCCACGAAACGCACACCGGCTTCGCCCAGTTCCCGTTGCAGGACGTCGATGTCGGCCCGCGTCAGGTCGCCTTCGGCCGGCTCGATGTTGGCCGCGAAGATCACGTTGCGGGTTGAATGGTCCTGGCCGCCACCGCTCTGGTCGTCATCGGCGCGCCGGGTGAGTTCGAGGGTGTAGAAGCCCACCAGGTCCGTGCGGGCGCGGTCCTCACCCTCCTCGGGATCGCCGAATCGCACCTGCGTGCGCCCGGTCTGCTCATCCGGGGTCGCCGTCCGGCGGATGAAGTCACCCCGCGGCGGGCGCAGGCGCACCTGCGGACGGAACGCCGCCAGGTCGATCTGCTGGACCAGCGCCTCGCCCACCGCCACGTTCAGATGCTGATCCGGCACCCGCGCCACGTAGCGGCCGATCTCCTGCATGAAAATGGGGAAGGTGAGCATGTCCGGCCAGTTGCTCCAGTCGCCGCCGGGGTCGGTCGCCACCAGCACGACGCGGCCCTCACCGAACCGGCTCTCGACGATCAGGGGCGAGCGGTCGGCATCATCGACCCGCGCCAGCACGCGAACGTCGCCGGCCTCGAGCCGCCCCTGCGGGATGAGCAGGCGATTCCACAAGAAAAACTGCGTGTGACGGTTCAACTCCGGGTCCAGTGCACCGGCGGCGGGGTGGCCCGACAACTCGCGCGTCATGCCCACCCACCGCTGCTTGGTCGGGTCGCCCGCGGGCGCGCCCAGCTCCACGGGCAGCATCCCTTCACCCTCGCGATGCAGCAGGCGGTTGTAGTCACTGGTGCGGACGTTGGGGCCGGTAAAGATGACCAGGCCCGCGCCCTGGCGCACGCGCTGTTCGATGTCCTCAACCCGCTGCTCGGGAAGGTCGCGGACGTTGGCCAGGACGATGAAGTCGGCCCGGTCCAGCGTCTGCTGCGAAACCTGGCGAAGCGCCTCGGCGCTGACGGCGCGGATGGCGTAACCACCGCGCTGCGGGCCCGGCGGCTCGAGGCCGAAGCGGATCGCCGCCACCTGCGATCGGGCGCCCAGCGCCCGCGGATCGGGGTCGCCGCCGTCGATCAGCAGGGCGCGAACGCCCGGATGCACGCGAACCGCCAGGTGGCGGGTGTTGTCGATGCGAAGCTGATCGGGGTACTCCAGTTCGGCCGTGACCCGTTCATGGCCGCTTTCCATGAACGTCACGGACATGTTGAACACCTCCTGCTGCCCCGGACCGATCGCCCGGTCGGGCTCGATCGTCTGCTGAGTCCCACCGGCGATCAGCCGCAGCCGCAGGTTGGAGGCATCCGAAGGCCCATGGTTGGTTACCGTCACCAGGAAACGCGTGGTGCGGCCGGTGACGGCCATCTTGTCCTCGGGGTGGATCGACACGTCGCTGATGGTCAGGTTGGTCGTATCCTCACCGCCGACGTCGACCACCGCCATGGCATCGACCTCGTTCAGAAGCGCATTCACCGCCTGCACCAGGCTCTGATCGCCGCCTGCGCCCTCGCCTGCGCCCCCGCCTGCGCCCTCATCGGCAGGCCACTCGCGCTGCCGCATGTCGCTGACCACGTACACCGACCGGTTGGGCGCCACGTCGCTGGTCGCGGCGTAGCGGCCGACGGCGGCCAGGGCGTCGGCCATCCGCGCCGGAAGCGCGGAAGGCTCCAGCCCGCCTTCGCCCCCGGTGCCCAGGAGCCTCTCCCTCAACTCGTTGACCTCCAGCTCGTTGCCCACCGGGTGGCCCACCACCAGCGGCCGGTCCCGGCGCGAGGTGAGGATGAGGGTGATCCGGTCACCGCGCTGCTCGCGCGAGAGGGTATGGGCGAACTCGACGATGCGGTCCAGGGCGGCATCAAAGCTGCTTGCCGTGCCCAGGCGCGCATCCATGCTCGGGGAGTCATCCAGCAGGATGATCCGCTCGTGCTGGGCCGAGCCCATCGCCAGCGCGGCCAGGCCCGTCGGCGCCATCATCAGCCGTGCCACCAGCAGCGCGATCAGGATCACGATCAGGCAGCGCAGCAGCAGCAGGATCAGGTGCTCCATGCGGATGCGGCGGCGGTTCTTCTTGTCGGCATCCAGCAGAAAGTCCATCGCCGCCCACGCCACGATCTTGAACCGCCGCCGCGCCAGCAGGTGAATGATGATCGGCGCAGCGATCGCCCCGGCGCCCATCAGCAGGGCGGGGTTGGCGGCGGTAATCCCGAGAAAGCCAAGCATCAACGTCTTCTACTCCGCAAGCCGCCGCCCCATCCGGGCGACGGCGAACACCCTGGGGTCAATGCCGCCGCGCACCGCGGACGATGCGCTGGCGGAAGCTCAGGTAAGAGGCCAGCGCCGCATCCAGCGGGTCTTTCGAGGAAAGCGGCACGTAGTCGGCTCCGCTGATCGAGCAGGCGCGGCGGACCTCGCTCTTGAACCGGTCCACCGCCTCGAGGTAGCTGCGGCGAAGCGCCCGCGGCTCGGTCAGAAGCTCGATGTCCTGCTCCATCCCCCGAAACAGCGTGTTGTCCTGGAACGGGAAGGTCAGTTCGTGGTCGTGCATCACGTGAAAGACCACCACCTCGTGGCGGCGGTGGCGGAAGTGGCGAAGCGACTGGGCCAACTGCGCCGGGTCCACGAACAGGTCCGACACCAGCACCACCAGCCCGCGCTTGCCGATCTGATCGGCCAGGCGGTGGAACACCTCGCCCACGTCCGTTTTCTCGTCGGGCCGGGCGTTGTCCAGCTCGTGCAACATCAGCTTCATGTGCGCGGGGTTGGTCGAGGCCGGCAGGTTCCTGCGGATGGCGGTGTCGAACGTCACCAGCCCGACCCTGTCGCCCTGGTGCTGGAGCAGGTGGGCCAGGCAGGCCGCCAGCGTCGCCGCGTAGTCGAACTTGCCAAGCCCATCGTCGCCATCCTCGCCGTAGGCCATCGACTTGGAGCAGTCGAGCACGATGGTGCCGCGGAGGTTGGTCTCTTCCTCGTATTCCTTGATGTAGAGCCGGTCGGTCTTGGACCAGACCTTCCAGTCCACGTGCTTGATCTCATCGCCGGGCACGTACTCGCGGTGCGAGGCGAACTCGACGGCGAAGCCGTGGTAGGGGCTCTTGTGCATGCCGGTGATAAAGCCCTCGACCACCAGCCGGGCGCGCACGTCCAGCCGCTTGATCTTCTCGATCACCTTCGGGTCGAGGTAGCGTTGTCCAGCCATCTTGGCCATGAGCATCTCTCTTGCAGTGGGCCTGTCCGACCGACGGCGCCGAAGCACCGCTCATCAGTCCCGCGGCCGCGCCGGCGCCCGGCCGCCGTCGGCCCGCAGCCATCCGGTTGCGGCTTCAGCTCTTGAACGCACCGGCCACCGGCGCATCCTCCTGCTCGGTGACGGTCTGAAGCAGCCGGTCGACCACGTCATCGGGCGTGACGCCCTCGCTCTCGGCGTTGAAGTTGGTCAGCACGCGGTGGCGCAGCACCGGGTGGGCGATGGCGCGGATGTCCTCGCTGGTGACAAAGTAGCGACCATCCAGCGCAGCGCGGGCCTTGCCGCCCAGCAGCAGGTACTGCACGCCGCGCGGCCCGGCACCCCAGCTCACCCATTCCTTGATGAAGTCGGGCGCCCCATCCTCGAGCACGCGCGTGGCGCGCACCAGCCGCAGGGCGAACTCGATCACGTGCGGGGCCACCGGCACACGTCGCACGATCTGCTGCATTCTGAGAATCTGCTCGCTGTCGATCACCTTGTCCACGGTCGTATCGAACCGCGCCGTGGTGGTCTCGGCGATGCGGTACTCTTCCTCGAAGCTGGGGTACTTGACGAAAATCTTGAACATGAACCGGTCCTGCTGGGCCTCGGGCAGCGGGTAGGTGCCCTCCTGCTCGATGGGGTTCTGCGTGGCCAGCACGAAGAAGGGGGCCTCGACCGGGTACTGCCGCCCGCCCACGGTCACGTGCTTTTCCTGCATCGCCTCGAGCATCGCCGCCTGCGTCTTGGGCGGGGTGCGGTTGATCTCATCGGCCAGGATGACATTGGCGAAGATCGGACCGGGAAGGAACTTGAACTCGCGCCGGCCGCTGGCCTTGTCTTCCTGGATCACCTCCGTGCCGGTGATGTCCGAAGGCATCAGGTCGGGGGTGAACTGGATGCGGTGAAAGCGCAGGTCCAGGCAGTCGGCCAGGGTGCTGACCATCAGCGTCTTGGCCAGCCCCGGCACGCCCTCGAGCAGGCAGTGGCCCTGGCTGAAGATCGCCACCAGCAACTGGTCGACCACCTCGTCCTGACCCACGATCACGCGGCCAAGCTGCTGCTTCACCGTCGTGAAGGCCTCGCGCAGGTCCGCCAGTGCCTCGATGTCCTTTTCGCTCAGTTCGGCCTGCTGCGAGGCCTCGGGGGTTTCGGTCATGTTCAACTCCAGATAAAAAGCCCTGCAACGCCGCCGGCCCGCGGCCGGGGCGGCTTGGTCGCGGCGGGCGCCCGCCGCAACCCGATTCAACGCTGAAAGATCGGCAGGTAACCATAGGGCAGCGACAGCACCGTCACCGACACCGCCGTGCCGTAGGTCGTGCCCACCCGATCACCATCCCAACTGCCATCATCGTTCTGGGTGCCCAGCAGGTCCTGCTGCAACTGCGGGTAATACCAGGCCCAGTCCTCCTCATCCGTGCTCAGGTACATCGCCTGAGCCGTGTAGAAGGTCGCGTAGCTGTTGTGGCCCCGGAACACCTGCGTCGTGTCTTCGCCCCGCATCATGTTGCGAAGGTACTCCATGCACCGCAGAGCCACCGGGTGCTCGTACTCGCCGGCGTTGTTCAACGAGGCCACCGCCTGCGCTGTGATCGGCGCGCGGCTGGGGCCGCCGCGCCCGGCCCGGTAGCGGATGCCCCCATCGTCGTTGGCGCTCTTCTCGATGTACTCGATCGACTGCTGGATCGTCTCGCGCGGTACGAGAATGCCCGCGTTGCGGCAGGCGCGCAGGCCCTGCACCTGCGTGATCGTCACCGAGCCCTCATCGTTGGTCGAGTCGGGGCTGTAGTACCAGCCGCCAAGCTCCGATTGCGAATTGGCCGTCAGCCGCACCGCCCGGTTCAGTATCCGGCGGATCTGCTCGGCCAGACGCGGGTCGGTCTCCATGCCGTAGACCTCGGCCAGGAACAGCAGCGAGAAGCCGTGGGCGTACATCGGCCGCTGCTCCTCATTCCGCCGCGCGATCAGACCCGTACCCGAATCGGCCGCGCGGATGACGTAATTGACCGCGCGGCGGACGTTGGCCGCATACGGCCCCTCCGTGGGCGTGTTGCCCCCGGCCAGCAGGGCCAGGCCCGCCATCGAGGTCATCGCCACCGGGTAGTTGCCCTGCCCCCCCTGGGTGCGCCATGAGCCATCGGGCCGCTGCGTACTGGCCAGATACGCCAACCCGCGCTGGATGGCCCGCTCGGTCTGGGCGGACATCCCCGCCGGCCGCGGCGAAGGCCCGCGAACCTCGCCGCGCTGGGCATCGGCACGAGCATCGGCCGGCGACAAGGTTCCCGAACCTCCCGCCCAAACCCCCGCCACGGCCACCGCCAGCAGCGCCATCGCCATCTTCCACGGATGCCAACTGTACCTCATGCCACAAACCCTTTACACACAATCCCTTGCATTCCGTTTACCCGCCGGCGGTCACCGCCGCCCACGCAGCAGCACCCACCACCACCATCCCGCCCCACGTCCGGTAAGACGCCCCCGCCCGCCGGAGGCTGTCACCAACCCTCCGCCACCCGAAAAATCCCCCCCGGCGGAGAAGACCCCGTAGGGTGGGTAGAGCGAGGCCCGGCGAGCGACGGCTTCGACAGCGCTCCGCGCTAAACCCACCAATAAGCCGTGGCGACCGCAAGAGGCGCCGGGCCTTCCACAGGGTCGGGACCGGGGGCCAGAGGTCGAGCCGGCCCCCCGTGATTCGTGGCGGCTTTACGGAGCCGGGGGCAAAACCGTGCTCGTAGCGGGGAGTGTGGGTTTAGCGCGGAGCGCTGTCGAAGCAGTCGCTCGCAAAGCCTCGCTCTACCCACCCTACAGCTTGGGGCTGCCAGAGTCGTGGGGCGCCCGCCCCCGGCCCGCCCCCCGCAATAGAATCGGGCGATGATCGGCACCGACACCTTCAGCCTCGTCAGCGAGTTCGCCCCCACGGGCGATCAGCCCGCGGCCATCGATGCCCTCACCGCCGGCGTCGAGCGCGGCGAGAAGTACCACACCCTGCTCGGCGCCACCGGCACGGGCAAGACCTTCACCATGGCCAACGTCATCGCCAGGGTCAACATGCCCACGCTGGTCATCAGCCACAACAAGACCCTGGCCGCGCAGTTGTACGAGGAGTTTCGCGAGCTGTTTCCGGACAACGCCGTCTGCTATTTCGTCAGCTACTACGACTACTACCAGCCCGAGGCCTACATCCCCCAGCGCGACATCTACATCGAGAAGGATGCCTCGCGGAACGATGACCTCGACCGCCTGCGCCTCGCGGCCACCACCAGCCTCATCAGCCGAAACGATGTCATCGTCGTCGCCAGCGTCTCCTGCATCTTCGGGCTGGGCTCGCCCGAGAGCTACAAGAAGAGCGTCATCAGCGTCACCCGCGGCCAGCAGCTCGACCGGCGAAGCTTGCTCACCGCACTGGCCGACATGCAGTTCACGCGCAACGACATCGACCTGAAGCGCGGCACCTACCGCGTCCGCGGCGATGTCATCGAGGTCCACCCCGCCGAGGAAGAGTACGCCGCCCGCATCGCCCTGTTCGGCGATGAGGTCGAGGCCATCGAACTGGTCAACCCCACCACCGGCGAGTTGCTGGCCGAGGAGAAGCAGCTTTTTATCTACCCCGCCGTCCACTACGTGATGGACCCGCAGCAGGTCGAGACCGCCGCCGACTCGATCCAGCAGGAGCTGGACCATCGCGTGATGGAGCTTCGCAGCGAAGGGAAGCTGCTCGAGGCCCAGCGCCTTGCAGCCCGCACCCGCTACGACATCGAGATGATCCGCGAGGTCGGTTTCTGCTCCGGCATCGAGAACTACTCGCGCCACCTCGATGGCCGCGCGCCCGGCAGCAAGCCCTATACGCTGCTGGACTACTTCGATGCCGCGCCCGGCCTGCGGCCGCCGGGCCAGTGGCTGATGATGATCGATGAAAGCCACGTGACGATCCCCCAGCTCCGGGCCATGTACAACGGCGACCGCGCCCGCAAGCAGACGCTGGTCGATCACGGCTTCCGTCTGCCAAGCGCCCTGGACAACCGGCCGCTGCGCTTCGAGGAGATCGAGGCCAACTGGCCGCAGGTGGTCTTCGTCAGCGCCACGCCCGGGCCTTACGAACTGGATAAGACCGGCGGCGCCGTCATCGAACAGATCATCCGGCCCACCGGCCTGGTCGACCCCGAGGTCATCGTCCGGCCCGCCGCCGGGCAGGTGCCCGACCTGCTCGAGGCCGTCCGCCGGCGCACCGCTGAGGGTGAGCGCACCCTGGTGACCACGCTGACCAAGCGCCTCGCCGAGGACCTGGCCACCTACATGGCCGGTGAGGACATCAAGTGCCGCTACCTGCACAGCGAGATCGAGACGCTGGACCGCGTGCAGATACTGCGCGAGCTGCGCCAGGGCGACTTCGATGTGCTCATCGGCGTCAACCTGCTGCGCGAGGGCCTGGACCTGCCCGAGGTCTCGCTCGTGGCCATCATGGATGCGGACAAGACCGGCTTCCTTCGCAGCGCCACCAGCCTCATCCAGCAGATCGGCCGCGCTGCCCGGCACGAGCACGCCACCGTCATCCTCTACGCCGATCAGGTCACCGAGGCCATGCAGCAGGCCATCGATGAGACCAACCGCCGCCGCGCCAAGCAACTGGCCCACAACGCCGAGCACGGCATCACGCCCCAGACCATCCGCAAGGAGATTCGACGCGGCATCGAACTGGAGCTGCGCGCCCGCCAGACGGCGCGGCGGGCCATCGGCATGGTCGGCGAGGAGCAGGACCAGACATTCGACCTCCAGGAGGTGCTCAGCGAACTCGAGAAGCAGATGTACGAGGCGGCCGAGAACCTCGAATTCGAGAAGGCCGCCGACCTGCGCGACCGCATCCGCCAGATCCAGGCCTCCCCCGACGGTACAGCGCTGGCCACCTACGCCGGCAAACCCGCACGCGGCGGAAGGTCGGGCTCACGCAACGATGACGACT